>DATLII010000178.1:0-4100 GCA_035539495.1 Dongiaceae bacterium | reverse complement strand
AGGCAATCATCCATCACCCGCGCGGTTTCGATGCACAGCATTTGCTGATAGGCGTCGTCCGGAAACTGGCTGAGACGTTGGGCTTTTTCGATCCACGGATTCCACACGACCGCCGAACGGGACTGCTGGCTTTCGATACACAGAGCCCGTTTCCAACCGCTGTCTTCAATTCGAATCAGCGAAGGTGTTTCCAGATAAATGCGATCGGTCTCCTGCTGGATCGGCATCGATTCAGCATCGCGCTTTTCCTGCCACTGTTGCAGAGTGTCCAGATAGCGCACCTGTTCCAGCCCCTTCACTTGAACCTGGTCGATATGGCTGACGGCAAAATAGCTGTGCAGGGCCTGGGACAGCGTGAGTGGTGTGATGCCGTGATTATGGGTGGTGAGGGTGAGTTGCAGACGCTCACCGATGTGAATATCCAGACTCAGGCTGATGTGATGGGCCCACGATGTTGATAGACCCGTCGGCGTCGGATAGTCCAGGCGCAGATGCACGCCGTTGCCATCGGCATCCACCCGTTGCAGCAGCCAGGGCAAGCTGCGCACCCAACCATGAGCCGGCGTGGTGGTGTCGCCTTGCGCCAGGCAATCGCGCACAGCTTGCGGGTTGCGGGTCAGATCGCCGAACCAGGGCCAGCACACCGGAATGCCGCCGCGTACTGACTGCCCGCGCTTGAAGGCGGCTGTGGGGCTCAGCCAGATCACCGGCGGTTTGCCGGCGGGGGTGAATTCCAGAACCTGGGCGCCCTGCAACGCGATCAAGGCGTTAGCGCGAGGATGTTGGATGCGCAGGCAGGGCAATTCATCGATCTGCTGCAGTGTGACGAGGGCGTTGGTGCCCGGAGTCGGATTCGGCATGGAACATCCTTGGCGAAACAAAGATGCCAGTGTGCCGAAAGGACGTCGGCGTGAAAAGCGCAATAAACCCTTTAGCTCACCCTTTTGAGCGATGAAAGGGTGTTCGCTTTTTTGCTAGCGTGGCAAAGCACAAAAAAACAATCGAGGGGATCAACCATGAAACATATGCCATGGGGGCTGCGCGTTGTCGCGTTGGGGTCGGCGCTGTCCACATTGACGGGCTGTGAGTACATTAACGACGTACCATTGCTGACCCGATTCATAGCAAAAAACGTCTGCACTGATGTGCAGATCTCCGGTTACGACGAAGCGGCAGCAAAAGTCTACGTCGCCAATATCGCGCCACCTTTCCGCAACAGTTGGAACATCAGCCGCAATGCCGACACCGGCGTTGTCAGCGCGCGCAACCGCTGGTTGCCTAACTACGGCACTCAGTCCGCCGCACCTGTGACAGACAGTGCCGGTTGCCGCAATCCTTATCCCGGCAGCATAGCAGCGGCTACGCCGGAACCTTTATCCACGCCGGACGTTGGCGTCGACTGGCCCGATAGCGTAGGCCAGTTCCCGGCGTTGCAGCAGATCGTGCAGGCTCAGGTGGATGCCGGTGCGCCCACCAACTCAACCGCGATCCTGGTGGTGTATGCCGATCAGGTGGTCGCGGAGGCCTATCGCGATGGCATCGGCCCGGATTCGCCGCTGAAAGGATTTTCCATGTCGAAGAGTCTGGCCAACCTGCTGCTGGGACGCCTGGCAGATCAAGGCCGGTTGAACGTGCAGGACTCGCTGCCCCTCGCGGCCTGGCAGGGTGATAACCGTGCCGCGATCAAGTGGGATGACAGCTTGCGCATGAGCAGCGGCCTGCGCTGGCACGAGGCCTCGGTGGGGGACAATAACCAGCAGGGCATTCTGCTGTATGGCAGTGCTGATCCGTCGGCCTATGCCAGCGCATCGCCGGTCGCTGAGATGCGGGGAAGCAAGTTCAACTATTCCAGCGCGGATTTCATGAACATCGCCACCGCGCTGGTGAATGAATATGACGATTGGTTCGATCCCGGCTGGAACCTGGGTGGCCACTTCGCGTTAGAGTATTCGCCCGACGGCCAGTATCCACTGTTGCCTGAGGGTGTGCTGCTGACGACGCGCGGTTGGGCTCAGGTGGCATCGTTGTACATGAATGGTGGCAAATTGGGCGGGCATCAAATCCTGTCGCCGGAGTGGGTGGAATACAGCCTCACCCCGTCCGCTACCAATTATGATTACGGCGCCGGCATCTGGCTGAACCGCGGTCAGTCACTGTTTCCACAATTACCAGTGGATGCTTTTGCGTTTCTGGGGTCATATGATCGCGTTGTGGCGGCCATTCCTTCGCGTCGGGTGATATTCGTGCGCATTGGTTACAGCAATCAGCCGGGGGATTTCGACGAGCAGGCGTTTATGCTACAGGCGTTGGCGCTATTGCCGGAGAGTTGATCCCGCTCGACAAACTCATGAGCCGCTGGACGATTGTTTGCGATCCTCTATGATCAAACATTAGCAGCCTTTTTATGTACGAGATACGAGGTTGCCGGCTGCGCGGTTCGTGTGCGGGGCTGTTCCACTTGGCTCAAACTGACGTCGATTCAATGGGAAATTTTGCTGGGTGTTGTAAACCGCCGCTTTATTTGTGGTTGATCATTGTACTGAGTCTGTGGGCGTGTGGCCGGACTGCCCTTGCGCTTCCGGGTGCCCCTCTGCCGATGGACGCCGGGTCGGCCGTTGTGGTCGGCCCAGGTGCGCCGTTGTTGCATCTCGGGCCGCATATCCAATATCGACTGACCGGCCTGGAGCCGCTGACGCCGGAAGGGCTGACGGACACCAGCGAGTGGATCCAGAACGAAGCGGCGTCCGTCAATCTGGGCTATCAAGCGGATGCCGGCTGGTTTCGCGTCAATTGGCAGACAGATGCGGCTGCCGCTCAGGAATTCATGCTGGAAATCACCAGCTCGCAACTGGATGATCTGCACGTATTTCTGTATGAAGGTGGTCGCCTGCTACAGCGTTGGCATGCCGGCGACCGCCTGCCATTTGCCGAACGCCCCTATCCCGACCGCAATTTTGTATTTCCGGTGACGCTCACTCCCGATCGGCAATATCAGCTGTATTTTCGCGTGCACAACAGCGAAGCCATGGAGTTTTCCGTGTTGCTGGCGGAGCGCACCGCTTATAGCGATTTCAGTAACAGCCGCGCCATGATCGACGGTGTCTTTTACGGCATTTTGATCATCATGGCGGCCTATTCCATTGCGCTGTATTTGACGCTGTTGGATCGAACCTATCTTTATTATGTGTTCTACATTTTGTCGATGTTGGCGTTCTTTCTGTGGCAGCAGGGAATGCTGTACCAGTATCTGTACCCCGACTGGCCGGCGGCGCAGCAAAATGGGGCGGCGGTCATTTCGGTGCTTATCTTCTTCTTCGTCGTGCAGTTCTTTGGCCAGTTCCTGGAGATTGGGCGCACCTTGCCGCGTACTTGGCGGCTGTATCAGTCGCTGGTGGTGCTGCATATCATTCTGTGTTCGTCGCTGTTCTGGTTTGAGTACCAGACGATTATCAATCTGATGCTGATCAACACAGTACTTGCCACGTTGGTAGGCGCGTCAGCCATTATCCGGCTGGCGGTGCGGGGCTCCAGCTCTGCGCAGTTGGTATTGATAGGTTGGACAACGATTCTGTTCTGCCTGATGTTTTTCGCTGCCGCGAAGGCGGGTCTTATCTATAACGAGTTCATGGCGAACTACGGTTTACGGGTGGGAGTCAGTTTGGAGATTCTGATTTTCTCTTTTGCGCTGTCATTCCGCATCAACCAGACGCGCAGGGAAAAGGAATTGGCGCTGCAGCAGGCGAGCCTGGAGCGCAATGAGCGCATGCGGGCCCAGGAGCTGGCGCTGCGCAATGAAATGGAAGCACGGCAGGCTAAGGAAGCCGCGCTGCTGCTGGAAATCAAACACAGTGAAAGCCTGCAACATCAAGTAACGGAACGCACGGCGGAGCTGGCGCGTACGCTGGCGAATCTGGAGCAGGCCAATCGCGAACTGGAAAAATTGAGCGCGCTGGATGCACTTACCGGCATCTTTAATCGGCGCTCATTCAATGAAAAACTGCGCGAAAACTGGAGCATACTGCAGCGTGAGTCTCAGCCGCTGTCGGTGATGTTGATCGATATCGACCATTTCAAGCATGTCAACGACAGCGGCTGAGACT
>DATLII010000177.1:0-4403 GCA_035539495.1 Dongiaceae bacterium | reverse complement strand
TCAGAGGACCCGCGCGTGGCAGCAGCGTTTGAATCCCGTGTGGCGCAAAGTGGCGTGTGGATGTGAAATCGTTCGTGACACTCGCGCGTTGTTTGCGGCGGCGGGATTCCGTTACGAAACTATCGACGACTTCATTCATCCCAAGGTACCGGCGTTGGTAGCGCCGGTGATTGCAGGCATTGCTATCAAACCGTGAAGCTGATTGCCTCAGTACAGCATCAGTTGTCGTTCCAGGTGCAATGAACTGGCCATCGCCTCGGCGCCCCAGTACAGCGCGCGGATATGATGAACCAGGCGTTTTTCTGCGTCTTTTTGCCGGGCATAAGGCAAATCGCTGTTGGAAACGCCGATATAGAAAACCAGCGTGATGATCGCTTCGGCGATCCAGGCGGCATCCGTAATTTTGCGCCCGCGCTTTTTCATTTCCAGTTCGATCACTTTTGCCAATTGTTTGTTCAGATCGTTCAGGACGCGCTGAATGGCACGGCGGATAATGGGTGAATTGCCTGTCGCTTCTCGCGCCAGCACGCGAAACAGAGGCCCATTCTGACGAAAGTGTTCCATGCACACCGCGACGGTGCCTTCCAGAACGTTCTCGCCTTTTTCTTCCTGCACCCGGGTGTCGCTGGCGATTTTCAGCAGGGCGTCGCCTGCTTCCTTCACCAACGCCAGTGCCAGTGCTTCCATATTGTCGAAATGACGATAGAAAGAGGGCGGCGCAATGCCGGCCTCCTTTGCGACTTCGCGCAGACTCAGGCTGGAAAAGCCACGGTCATCATTCATCTTGCGTACCGCCGCCGTCATGATGGCGTCACGGGTTTGTTGTTTTTGTTCGGCTCGGGTCAGTGGTTCGGTCATGGCTGCAAAGGCGAAAGCGGGTTGGCTGCACTATCCTTGGGTTTGCGTGTCCAGTCCTGAAGGGAGTTACGCCGTTGCTGCATCCGTAGCTGGGCGTATCGGGACTGCCTACCGCGCGTTGGCGCAGTTCCGGCTAATTGGTCAAGTACTGGAAGTGTACATTTGTTAGCTGGTTTATCAATTTGGTTTTTGCTTCTTTTTGTTTTTGCAAGCTGTTTTCGCCATAAATAGGGCGTAATACGACATTCCGAATGGCGGGGGTGTTGCAATTTGGTCCGCTGATATTATTATAGCTAACACTTGTATGCTGAATTGATTTTCTTTTATTCATTTTATGTTTACCCAAAGGACGCCGCTGGCTGTCTCCGGGCTAAGGGATCATGTTATGAGGACATCCACTACCAATCGGGCTCTGGAGCCCATGAGCGTCGTCGATACCGCCTGGCTGCGGATGGATTCGGCGGACAATCTGATGGTCATCAATGGCCTGCTGATATTTGACGAGACCATCAGTCGCGAGGATTTCCAGTCCATTCTGGAAGAGCGTTTGCTCAAGTTGCACAAGCGTTTCCGGCAACGGCCGGTGCAGGTCGGCAATCACTATTTCTGGGAAGAGCTGTCGCAACTGGATCTGGGGTACCACCTGACCAGCCTGGATAGCCTGGAAGAATGCGGCACGGAAGCGGAAATTCGCACCGCGGTGAGCAAACAGATTCCGCTGCCGCTGGATGGCGACAAGCCGCTGTGGCGTTTCTTCTTTGTACCCCGCTATAAAAATGGTACTGCTGTGATGATGAAAGTGCATCACAGTTATGCCGATGGTATCGCGCTGATTTCGGTGCTGGATTCCGTTGCCGATCAGTCCGTGCTGCACAGTTCGCCTGCCGCCAATTTCCGTCTGCCCGAGCGCAAACCCCGTTCCGCATCGTCGCTGCATCGTTTGGAATTTGCCCTGACCTCCGCCGCGTTCTATACCGGCTTCTCGCTGGCCTGGTTGTATGAGGCAATGCGGGTGATTCTGGCCCGGCCGGACTCCAAAACAGCGTACAAGCGTAAGCTGACTGCCGAAAAGCAGGTGGGATGGGCGCCCTCGCTGGAGGTCAGTGAGGTGAAGCAGGTCAGCAAAGCCATGGGTTGCACCATGAATGATGTGATTCTGGGTTGCGTGGCCGGCAGCTTGCGCCGTTACCTGGAGCGGATCGGTGAGCCGGTCCAGGGCGTGCAAGTGCGCACAACCGTGCCGGTGAACCTGCGTCCGTTGGATCAAGCGCTGCAGTTGGGAAACAAGTTCGGTCTGGTTTATCTGACATTGCCGGTGGGCGAGCCCACAGTCGAGCGCCGCATCCGCGCCGTGCGCCAGGCGATGCGTCAGCTCAAGAGCGGCGTACAGGCGCAGATGAGCTACAACGTGCTGGGCATTCTCGGTTTCTTTCCCCGGCCGGTGGAAAAATTCTTTCTCGATTTCTTCTCCAGCAAGGCGTCGGCGGTGATGACCAACGTGCCAGGTCCATCCGAGCCGGTGTACCTGAAAGGGAAAAAATTGGCGAAGCCGATGTTCTGGGTACCGCAGTCCGGCGGTATTGGCATCGGCGTGAGCATCCTGAGTTACGACAACAAGGTGGAATTCGGTTTCGTGGCGGACTCCGCCCTGGTACCGGATCCCCAGGCCATGATCGATGACTTCGTTGCGGAGTTCGAATCGATCAAACAGACGGTGTTGGGAGCATCGTCGTTTCCCGGCCAGTTGTCCCACGTGTGAAGATTTTTTAAGGCTCCGTAGTTTTCATTTTTAAAGGGTAGATGAGGATACCAACATGACTTATTTCGTCACCGGCGCCAGCGGTTTTATCGGGCGTTTTCTGCTGGAAAAATTGCTTAAACGGCAGGGCTCCATTTATGTGCTGATCCGGGAGCAATCCCTGGGCAAACTGGATCGGCTGAAAGAATTGGTGGGCGACCGTGAAGGCCGCATCATTCCTGTGATTGGTGATGTCACCCAAC
Source organism: Dongiaceae bacterium (assembly GCA_035539495.1). Lineage (GTDB taxonomy): Bacteria > Pseudomonadota > Gammaproteobacteria > Pseudomonadales > Ketobacteraceae > Ch67. The sequence continues at coordinate 1,544 of DATLII010000177.1, read as the reverse complement.
CGCGCTTGGGCATCAGTAACGATGATCTGGCGCAGCTCAAGGGTAAGGTGAAGCACTTTTTTCATCTGGCGGCGATCTACGATATGGCCGCGCAGGAAGAGGAGCAGGTGCGTGCGAATATCGAAGGCACGCGCAATGCGGTGAAAGCGGCGAAGGAAATCGGCGCCGGTTGTTTTCATCACACCAGTTCGATCGCGGCGGCTGGCATGTACCCGGGCATTTTCCGCGAAGACATGTTCGAGGAAGCGGAAAAACTCAACGATCCGTACCTGCGCACCAAGCATGAGTCGGAAGCCATCGTGCGCAAGGAATGTAAAGTGCCGTTCCGCATTTACCGCCCGGCGATGGTGGTGGGGCATTCCAAAACCGGTGAAATCGACAAGATCGATGGCCCTTATTATTTCTTCGGCCTGATCAAGAAACTGCGCAAGCTGCTGCCGCCCTGGATGCCGGTGATTGGTATCGAAGGTGGGCGTTTCAATATCGTGCCGGTGGATTACGTGGTGGATGCCATGGATTATCTGGCCCATAAAGAAGGCCTGGATGGTCGCTGCTTCCATTTGACCGACACCGATCACTACAAAGTGGGCGAAGTGATCAACATCTTCGCCCGCGCTGGCCATGCGCCGCAGATGACCATGCGCATCGACACCCGCATGTTCGGCTTCCTGCCACCGTTCCTGCGTCAAACCTTGGGAACCTTGCCGCCGGTGAAGCGCATCACTAACACAGTATTGGATGATCTAGGCATTCCCAAGTCTGTGCTGAAATTCACCCAGTACCACACCAAGTTCGACAACCGTGACGCTCGCGCAGCGCTGGATGGTTCCGGCATTAGCTGCCCCCGTCTGGATACCTACGCCTGGCGGTTGTGGGATTTCTGGGAACGTCATTTGGATCCGGAACTTTTCATCGATCGCACCTTGGAAGGCCGCATCGGTGGCAAGGTTGTGGTGGTGACAGGTGCGTCGTCCGGTATTGGCAAGGCCACTGCATTGAAACTGGCAGCAGCAGGAGCAAAAGTGATTCTGGCTGCGCGTACGCCGGAAAAATTGGAGGAAACCAAAGCCGAGATCACCGAGGCTGGTGGCGAAGCATTCACGTACAGCGTGGATATCGCCAACATGGAAGACTGCGATCGTTTCGCGCAGCAAGTGTTGGCGGATTTCGGCCAGGTGGATGTACTGATCAACAACGCAGGGCGTTCGATCCGGCGCTCGATTTCGTTGTCCTACGATCGTTTCCACGATTTCGAACGTACTATGCAGTTGAACTATTTCGGTTCGCTACGGCTGATGATGAATTTTCTGCCGGTGATGGAAAAGAACCGCAGTGGGCATGTCATCAATATTTCCTCGATCGGCACGCTGACATATCCGGCCCGTTTCAGCGCGTACGTGGCGTCGAAGTCGGCGCTGGATGCGTTTTCCCGTTGTGCTGCGTCGGAATATTCCGATCGCAATGTGCATTTCACTACCATCAATATGCCATTGGTGCGCACGCCGATGATAGCGCCGACCAAAATCTACGAGAACGTGCCGACC
>DATLII010000176.1:0-2766 GCA_035539495.1 Dongiaceae bacterium | reverse complement strand
CAATGCAGAAATCGCACTGGTTGGCGTGGCGTGACAGCACCATCTGCAGGCCTGCCATCAAGCCCATGAATAATGTCAGGCCCTGCGCCTGGCAGAACGCGGACAGCGCCGTGGCTGTCGCAGGCTCGATATCGAAATAGTATTTGGTACCGCGAGTGGTTTGAATTGGCGGGCGCGGTCTATCCGTCGGCAGTGCCAGCAGCGACGGCACCTCCTTCACTTGCTGACGCCAGAATTCCAGTTCACTCGCCAGTTTGTCGCCGGAAAAACGCTGACGTTGCCAGTGAGCATAATCCACGTACTGTACCGGCAGTGCGGGCAGCGGCGCAGCGGCTCCCTGCAGACTGGAGGCATACAACAACACCAGCTCACGGATCAGCAAATTAAGGGACAAACCGTCAGCAATGATGTGGTGCAAGCATGCCACCAGCACAAACTGACCTTCGCCAGCGCCACTCAATTTCAACAGGTCAAAACGGAACAGCGGGCCCCGAGCCAGATCGAAACTGCGATTGGCCAACTCGTATACGGCGGTGCGAATACGGGTAACCTGGTCGTCCGCTGGTTCCAAATGCAAACCATGAACAGGAACAGCAAAGGCAAACGGCTCTGCAATCACCACAACCGGATTGCCGTCATCGTCTTCCTGCATGGTGCTGCGCAGCGTTTCATGACGCGCGATGATGGCGGTGATTGCCGCGTTGATTTTGTCGACGTCCAGCAAACCGGAAAAGCGGAACGCCATCGGCAGGTTATAGGCAATGGACCCCGGATTAAGGCGTTCCATCGTCCACAACGCCTGCTGGGTGTACGACAGCGGCAACTTGGCGGAACGGTCAAGAATCTCGAATGCGGACGACACCTGCTGCGCCTGACTTTCCCGCAGGAACTCCACGATCTGGTCTTTCTGCGCCTTGAGCTGGGCCTTGACCTCATCCGTCATGGCACCCTGCGGCGCTTTGATTTTCAGTTTATCGCCGTCCAGGGACAACTGGATGCCGGCACGGCGCAACTGAGTAAGAAGATCGAGCACATTCATGGATGACGCCAATTCCTTATGCCGCCCGCAGACGGCTTATCATTTCTTATAGTTCAATTTCTTCGAAATCGTCGCTGTCACTGGCGGCTTCATCCGCCGCCGGTTGCCGCAGCCACAATGCGTTTTCAACGTAGCTCGCCATGCCAGCAATGGTGGCAACTTCGAACAATCGACGCATGCTGAATTCCACGTCGTATTTTTCTTTTACCCGCGTCACGATCTGTACCGCCAGCAGCGAGTGACCACCAATATCGAAGAAGTGGTCCAGTACGCTGATCTGATCGGTTTTCATCACCGCATGCCAGATCGCGGCGATTTCGGTTTCGATGTCGGAGCGCGGCGCTACATATTCGCGGGCCTGCCAATGCTCGGCAGGATTCGGCAACGCCAACCGATTGAGCTTGCCGTTGGGCGTCAGCGGTATGCGATCCAGCGGAATAAAGAGCGCCGGCACCATGTAATCCGGCAGGCTCTGGCGCAGGCTGGCTTTGAGCATATCCAGCCAACCTTCGCTGTCGCCGCTCAACACCACGTAAGCCACCAGGCAGGGATCGCCGCGCTGATCGTTGGCGGGCACCACCACGGATTCCGCGATAAACGGCAGCCGGTTGATCGCTGATTGAATATCGGCGGGTTCTATTCTGAAGCCACGAATCTTGATCTGCTGATCGATACGGCCGAGGAATTCCACCTGGCCATCCAGACGATAACGGCCCCGGTCACCGGTCAAATACAGTCGATCATTGGCATCGCGATGCCAGGGATTCTGCACATAGCGACCTGCATCGTCGCCCGACAGATAACCATCGGTGAGATATTGCGTGCGAATGACGATCTGCCCCACACAACCGGGCGCGCACAGTTGCAGTTGCTCATCGAGCACCAGAATTTGCACGCCTTCGATGCCACGACCAATCGGAATCAGTCCGGAATTTCCAGCATCTGCCGGCACTGAATACACCGCCATCACCTGCGGCGTTTCGGTGGTGCCGTAGAAATTCACTGCTTGCACTGCCGGCGCCAGTTCACGCAAGGCTGCGACAACATCCAGTGTGAGTCGGTCACCGCCGAAACCTGCCAGGCGCAGATTGGGGCAAGTGATTGCCTCAGCACTGGTCGTCAATACACGACACAACGCCGGCGTCAGGTGCGTACAGGTTACTTTTTCCTGCGCGAACCAACGTTGCAGTGCGGCGGAATCTGCCAGCAGACGCTGCTCCGGAATCGCCAGACAAGCACCCGCTGCCAACGGCACGAAGATATCCCGCAACAACGGATCGTGGGCCAGACCGGACAGCAAGCTGAACGTATCCTGCGTCGTTACTTGGTAATGTTCGATATACCAGTCAACGAAATGCGCCACCGGCTCGAAGCGGCCGACGATACCTTTGGGCACGCCAGTGGTACCGGACGTGAACGCCACATAAGCGCGACGTTGCAAGTCATGCCGTTCCGGCACGCGCGCTGTCGCTGGTTTGGCGAAAGCGTCGGCCACTAGCCATTGTTGCTCGCAACCGAATTCATCCAGCACAGGATTCAATGCCGCCAGTAGCGGATGATCGGCGGCACTTGCATTCAACAAGGCTTTTGGTCGCAGTTGTTGAATATAGGTGCTCAGGCGTTCTGCCGGATAAGCAGTATCCAACACGCTGAAGGTAGCGCCAGCACGCAACACGCCTAACAACGACGCCACCAACGCGGGAGAACGTTCCGCCAACACGACAACA
>DATLII010000175.1:0-4489 GCA_035539495.1 Dongiaceae bacterium | reverse complement strand
CAGGAGCAGAATGCCACGGGGGTTGCAGCCGGCGCGTTCCAGCAAATCGACCACATTTTGGGTGATCTGCACCAGACCTTGCTGAGTTGCCAGTGCGCGATGACCGGCATTGGGTTGCGCCGCTGCCAACGTTTGCCGGCGCCAGTTGTACCAGTCGATGACGGTAGTGGGGCTTTCCGCAAAGCCTTCAGGTGATGCCAGTTTCATGGGGTCAAAGCGGGACCACAGCGCATGGGTTTCGGTATCGCGAAAAGTGGCGATGCCGGATTCGGCACTGAGACCGGCACCGGAAAAGCAGACAACGGTGCCCGCGTCCTGTAGCAGGGTGCGGGCGCTGTTTAACAGGGAAACGTTCAGCGGTGGGTTGGCATTCGACATGAAAAAAGGCCCTGGGAAAATGCTCTCAGGGCCGGAGTTTAAGCGTACAACGTTAGAGACGCTAGAAAAGGAAGAGTCGGCAATTCAAGCCAATATTGATGCAGCGACGCCGGCGAAGCGTTGCTTCCAGTCGCTGATCAGATTGCGGTTGTCCTGCTCCCAGGGATGAAAATCCTTGCGGTAGTAGGCCAAGTAGTCCGGCACGATGCGGCGGAACAGGCCCGGTTTCCCCAGCAGGAAATTCGTGGCCTCCCAAAATTTACGCGGCCGCAGCGGGAAGCCATCTTTCCATAGCAGAATCATCTGGAACGCAAAGATGTGCAGCAGAAAAAAGAAGGTGGTGCGCACCATGGCGATCCGCCGGACTTTTTCACTGCCACCGATGGCGCGATAAACATCGAACGCTACCGCCTTGTGTTCGGTTTCCTCGATGGCATGCCACAGGAACAGGTTTCTAATGGTTTCGGGCGCGGGTTTGGTGAATGCCGGATCGGACAGCACCTGATGCGCCAGGATAGCCGTAAAGTGTTCCAGCGCGATGGTAATGGCCAGTCGCTGTTCCGGTGTAAGGAATTCCCGGGTGCGGGCCATGCTGCGTTTGACGTAAGCGCCAATGCGACCCATCGGCAGACCATGCCGCTCGACTAACTGATTGAATTCCTCGTGCTGATTGCCGTGGTGGGCTTCCTGGCCGATAAAACCGCGGATGTCTTTGCTCAGGGCCGGATCTTTGATCTGGGGCTGATAGTGACGCACGGTTTCAATGAAGAAGCGCTCGCCCTCGGGAAACACGGCGGACAGAGCATTCAGGAAGTGAGTGATATAGGGATTGTCGTTATACCAGTGCCGGGGCAGGTCAGCCGGAAAATGAAAATCCACCTGACGGGGCCGGACTTCCAAGGTACTGGCAATCGGGTGTTGATAGGTTCCCATCTGTAATCCTCTATTGAGTGAGGCAAGGCTCTAATATGCCTATTAACAGGGGGAGCAGGTAGGTGAGTTGGTGTCAGTGATTGGTCAGATTGGGCCAGGGTGAGCTGGCCCGGTTGCCGAGACGGCTTTTTCGCAGCAAACGGTCACTGGGGATTGATGGAGATCTCGACGCGCTGATTCTGGGCGGCGGCCTTGTTCCAGCGGTCAGCATCCAGTTCGGGGTCAAACTTGGGATAGCGCACCAGGGGACGGCGGTCGCCGACGGTGGATAGATTCAGGTGCATGGTGTTGCCGTATTCGGATTCGAAAGCCGACTGGAAGTTGGTGAAGCCGGGTGTCTGTTCCATGCCGACGGATTCCACTAGGGCGGGGTCGAATTCCATGACTTCGCAGCTGCCCAGCGGACCGTCTTCCGGTACTTCCAGTTCGCCGCTGGCGCCAGTGATGACGCAGAAGCGGCCCAGATGGCTGCGCACGCTGATTTCGCCCTGGAAGTTGGAGCTGTGCAGATTCTCCGCCAGTTGCGCCAGGGTAGCGGCCAGCTTGTCGTTAAAAGGTTTTTCACCCAGGGGGAACTGGCCTTCCTCGTTCAGCGACCACTCCATACTTTCGTAGAAGCGGCGGCTGGTTTCCGGCTGGCGAGGCGAGGCGGGGGTGTTCAGTTCGGATCGGCGCTGGGTCGGTACCGTTTCAGCTGTGCTGGACGGGACAGTAGTTTTGCTTTGTTTGAGGGACGCATTCTCGGAACGGATTTCGCTGAGCTGCTGGCTCATTTGGGTGTAGTTCAGCAGTAGAAAACCAATCAGCACCACGCACAGCGCCAGTCCCAGGTATTGCAAACGGTAGCCACGGCCAGACGGGCGTGGGACTGTTGGCGGGATCTGGCTGAACTGGTCCAGCTGGGCGTTGAGCTGGCGGATGCGGTCTTCCAGTTCCACTAGTTCGGTGGGCTTGGTGGATGGTTTGGTATCGGCGGCTTTTTCCTCAATGTACGCCTGTTCTTCGCGATAGTTGTCGAACACGCTGCGGATGGCGGTCTGGTTTTCCACAATCACGACGTCGTTGGCAGCGGGTCTGGCTATCAGGGTGTCAGTAGCGGCTGCGCTGGCGGCCTGGCCTGGCAGCAGATTCTGCCGCTCCAGCACCTTGGTTAGCTGCAACGGCTTCAGGGTTTTGGGGATCACGTCCACGGCGCCAAGGGCGCGGGCCTGGCTTTCATACACTTCGCCTTCCTGCGAGGTGTACATGATGATGGGGATGGCGGCGGTGTGAGGATCGTTCTTGATGGCGCGGACTGTCTGGAAACCATCCATGCCGGGCATGGTGTGGTCCATGAAGATCATGCTGGGTTTTTTGCCGCACAGATAACCGAGGGCTTCCTCACCGGACTCCACAGTGTCCACTTCGATGCCCTGCTCAGTCAGCATTTTGCTGAGCATGTGCCGGGCCATGCGGGAATCGTCTACGACCAGTGCCAGCTTGCTTGCCATCGTAATGCTATGGAATCCGGTTGTTATCGTTATTGTTTCTGAAACTATATCAAAGCATTTTAGGTTGCACGAATTTTTTGTGCGAGTTCTGTAATGTCGTTGGCAATCAAATGAACTTTGTTAAAACCGTGTAAATGCAGGCGTTTTGCCAGCTGACGCGCGGGTTCGGTGTCGGCGGTAAATAAAAATTCGTTATCGTTCAGCGTCGTGGGCGGGGTATCGGTTGCGGGCTTCCAATCCTGTAACAAAAAGCGGGCGCGACGGGCGATGGCGTCGCCGCTGTCGATCAGGCGGATGCCGGGGGGCAATGCCTGCTGGATTTCGTCCCGCAGCAGGGGGAAATGGGTGCAGCCGAGTACGACGGTGTCGGGCGGTGTCCCGCCGGTCAGCAGGGGGGCAAGTTCACGGGCGATCAGATCGGTGTCCACCGGCAAGCCGCGCAATTTGTTCTCCGCCTGATGTACCAGTTCAGAGGAACCGACGCGCACCACCTGGCACTGTGGCGCAAATTCCTCTATCAGCCGTTGCACGTAATGACGCTTGACGGTGCCCGGCGTGGCCAACAACGCGATGCTGTTGTTCTGGGTGAGTTGCCCGGCAGGTTTGATAGCAGGGACTACGCCGATGATCGGCGTGCGGGTTTGCGCGCGCAGCGGTTCCAGCACCACGGTGCTGGCCGTATTGCAGGCGATCACGATGATGTCGGGGCGGGCGTGTTGTTCCAGGTGTGGTAGCAGCGTTACCAACCGGCTAACCAATACGCTTTCTTCCTGCGTTCCGTAGGGGAAGATCGCGTTGTCAGCCACATAGAACAGATTGCATTGGGGCAGGGCACGCCGAATCTCGTCGGCAATGCTGATGCCGCCGACGCCGGAATCGAAGATGAGTAGTGTGGGATGGGGAGTGGGCATGGCGGCGTATTATACGGGAGCCGACCAGAATTCCTGTAGGGGCTTTATCAGATCTTCGCTGCGTTTTACCACGCGAGGCTGCCAGTGGGAGGGCAGCAGGCGGCGGGTGTCGGACCGGGTAAAGCGGTCGTCTGCCAGAATCACCAGGCCGCGGTCGGTCTCGCTGCGGATCACACGTCCACCCGACTGGATCACGCGGTTCAGTCCGGGGAAACGGTAGGCCACGTCGAAGCCGTTGTTGCCGAAATCATCATTGCTGCGTACGTCGGCCTGCTGGCGGATCAGTTCCCGTTGCAGGGAGGGGGGTGGCATGCAGGTACCCACCACGATCACGCCGTGCAATTTGTTGTCTTGCAAATCCAGTCCTTCGGCGAAGCTGCCGCCGGCGATCACCAGCGCCAGATATTGTTCGCCCCCCAATGCCTGCAGCAGGTTGGCCGTGTCCTGGGCTGAACCGGTTTGTGCCAGTAGCGGCCAGTGGGGATGCTCGCGTTGCAGGTGTGACAGCACGTCCTGCAGATAGGGGTAGGACGGAAAGCTGACCAGGTAGCGTCCTGGCCTGGCGTTCCACACGGTTGCAATCAATTCGACGATGGGTGCAATGGAGTTGGCGCGGGCTTCATAGCGAGTGTTGACCGGCACGATCAGGGTGTTTTGGTGCTGCGGCGGAAACGGACTGGGCAAATTCAGTTGTGATGGGAAGGGTTCATCGCTGAGCGCCTGGGCGAAATAATTTAGCGGCAGCAGGCTGCCGGAGAAAAACACACAGCCTTGAAA
>DATLII010000174.1:0-6999 GCA_035539495.1 Dongiaceae bacterium | reverse complement strand
CAACCGCAGCACGCCCGGACGTTTGAAATTGAAGCCCAGATTGCGATCGTCGATCAGGTAGCGCTGGAATTTTTCCTGAGCCTGAGCCGCGCCAAACGAACGCCAGTCGTAGCGCTGAATATCCAGATCCACCTGTTCCATCACGATTTGCAACGGTTGCGTCACACCTTCCCACAGGAAACCCGTGCGCAGAATTTGATGGCGCGCAACCACTCGACGCCAAGCATCGAACAATGCGGTTTCATTGACGGCGCCCGAGATCGGTACGATCAACTGGTCGAAGTAAACCCAGGAACCCGGCTCGTACAGGCTGTGGAACAACATGCCTTCCTGCACTGGCGACAGCGGGTACACGTTTTCAACGCCAGTGCGCGGCAGCAATGCATTCAGTTGCTCCTGATCCAGCTGTGCCAGCGGGAAATCCGACGGTGTATAAGCAGCGTGCGACAGATCGCGGCAGTGATCGATGATCGCATTCAGCTCAGTTACCAAACTGCTGGCCAGCCGCTCGATAGTGGCGCCCTGATGAATGGCATGGCTGTAACGGAACGTCAGGATCAATTCGCCGTTCTGTACGCGACCACTGATATCCAGCAGGTATTTGCGCTGGCCAGCGGGCGCCAGTTCGTCCCCGGTGGTTTCCGTCGCTTGTTGCAGCAACGCACGCTCATCCAGCACCTGATCCAACTGGCCCAGATAGTTGAAGCTGATCTGGTTTTGCGCCAGGGAAGTTAATACCTGACGTCGTTCCGGTTGCTCCGACAGATAACGCAGCACGCCGAAGCTCATACCTTTGCGAGGAATCGCCCGCAATTGTTCTTTCACCGCACGGATGTGCGCACCAAGATCCGCCCGTGCATCCAGTTGCAAAATCACCGGGTAAATAGAGGTGAACCAACCGACCGTGCGCGATACATCGATCGGATCGGCGACGTGTTCACGACCATGCCCTTCCAGATCGAAGCCGATGGTATCGGCGCCAGTCCAGGCCGTTACACTGCGAGCCACCGCTGTCAGCAGCAGATCATTGATTTCTGTGCGATAGCAGCGGCTGGTTTCCGTCAGCAATTTTTTGGTAGTCGACACATCGAGGCGACGCTCCACCACTTTCACGCCGGACACCTGATTCTTGCCCTGCTGATCCTGCGGCAAACGTGCCGGCCGCAGCAGTGCCTGGCTGTGCCAGAAACGGTAATCCGCATCCAACTCAGTGCCATTGGCCAGCGTGATCAACGCCTCGCCCCACTGCCGGAACGAGGTGGTTTTGCTGCCTAGATCAACGCGCTCGCCTTTCATCAATTGCTGCAGCGCGGTCTGCAAATCTTCCAGCAACAGACGCCAGGAGAACACGTCCACCACCAAGTGGTGAATCACCACCAGCATACGCGCAGCCTGATCGCGTCCCATGTCGAAATAGAGCACGCGAATAAGCGGGCCACGCGCCAGGCTCAGTTCCGCCTGCACCTGTCCCGCCAACTGAGTGATTTGCTCGCCACGCAACGCCACCGGCAAACCACTCAGGTTCACTACTTCGAACACTTCGCCCAGCAGGGTCTCCGCATGTTCAGAAGGACGGAATGTCTGCAGCCAACGCCCGCTTTCCAGACGTTGATAGCGCATCCGCAACGCATCGTGCTGCCACAACACCGATTCCCAGGCACTACGGAGCAAATCCGTCGTCACGCTGCGATCCAGCTTCAGCATCAATGACTGGTTGAAATGGTGGGCGTCGGCAATACTCTGTTCAAAGAACCATTGCTGCACGGGCGTCAGTGGTGCTTCGCCTTCCACCAGGCCCTGCTCAGCCAGGATGATGTCCTGCAGCTCCATCGCGGCTTCTGACAGTTCGGCGATGGTCTGATGGTCGAAAATCTGCTTCGCGGTCAGATGCAGACCCGCACGCTTGGCGCGGCTGATGATCTGAATGCTGAGAATGGAATCACCACCCAGCTCGAAGAAGTTGTCGTGGATACCGACGGTATCCGCTTTCAACACCTGCTCCCAAATCTGGACCAGCGTTTTTTCTTTTTCCGTACGCGCCGGCACGTAGCGATAGCCCGAACCCAGATCCAATTCCGGTTCCGGCAACGCGCGCTTGTTGATCTTGCCATTTTGCGTGAGCGGAAATTCCTTCAGCACCATGAACGCCGACGGCATCATATGCTTGGGCAACACTTTCGCTGCCTCGCGCCGCACCATGGCCGCATCCGTACTGCCATGAACACGCACATAAGCCACCAGACGTTTCTGCTGGTTGCTGTCTTTCTTCACCACCACCACGGCTTCAGCGATCTGATCCAAACGGGTCAGGCTGGTTTCCACTTCGCCCAACTCAATCCGGAAACCGCGGATCTTCACCTGATCGTCAGCGCGGCCCAGGATTTCGATCTGGCCATCTTCGGTGTAACGCGCTAGGTCACCGGTTTTGTACAGACGGTCTTTGGGATTGCTGGAGAACGGGTTCTGCACAAACGATGCTGCGGTTTTCTCTGCATCGTTCAGGTAGCCATCCGCCAGGCCGTCGCCGCCCACATAAATCTCGCCGAGAACGCCAATCGGCACCGGCTGCAGATGATGATCCAAGATATAGGAAGTGGAACCGGTAATGCTGCGACCGATAGGCACAGTGGTCGCCCAATCGCTGACATGCTCGATCTCGTACCAAGTGGAGAACGTGGTGTTCTCCGACGGCCCGTATACGTGCAACAGATGCTTGGGCTTGTAACCTTTCAGAATGCGACGCACCTGGTTCGGATCACAGGCCTCACCACCGAACATCAGGTATTTCAGGCGCGGGAAAATCTCCGGCTGCGTCATAGCGAACACGTTGAACAGCGCGGTGGTGATGAACACCAGATTGGCACGGGTGCGCTTGATTTCGTTGTAGAAGGCTTCCGGCGTCAGCACCTGTTCCTTGTTGAACAGCACCATGGCAATGCCGTTCAGCAGCGGCGTCCACATTTCGTAGGTGGAAGCGTCGAACGACACGTTCGACAGATGCGCCACACGATCTTCTTCGTCCAGTTGGAAATAATTGGCGTCCAGCACCAGACGGATCACCGCCAGCTGGTTCACCAATACGCCTTTGGGTTTGCCGGTGGAACCCGAGGTGTACACCACATAAGCGTGACGGGAGGGATGCTCCCACAATGCGACACGCACGTTGTCCGATGGCTTGGCAGCAATCAGATCAGCATCACGATCCAGCAGTACCAATTTCGCATGGGTGCCAGTGGCATCGATGATGGGTTGAATCCGCTCCAGTTGCGTGCTGGTGGCGATCATCACCGGCGCCTTGGTGTCTTCCAGCATGAAGGTGATGCGCTCGGCAGGATATTCCGGATCGACCGGTACATAAGCACCGCCCGCCTTCAGAATCGCCAATACGCTCACCACCATATTGATGGAACGCTCCAGCGCCACCGTGACGAAATCCTGATCCTTCACGCCAGCATCAACCAGCACGCGCGCCAACCGATTCGCGCGCCGGTTCAATTCGTCGTAACTGATTTCCTCATCGCCGGCCACCAGCGCAATGCGGTTCGGATGCGCTTTCACCTGACGCTCGAAAATCTGGTGCAGGCACAGATTGCGTGGATAGTTCGCCGGCGCCGGATTCCATTCGTGCAGAATCTGATTGCGTTCCTGTTCACCCAGGATCGGCAAGCGCCACAGTGGTACATCCGGTTGCGACAGCACGCCATGCACCACTCGCTGCAAATGCCGCAGCATGCGTTGAATGGCAACGCTTTCGAATAGAGTGGCGTCGTACGACAGACGAACCGCCAATTTCTCCGACGGCTCCACAATCAACGTCAGCGGGAAGTTGGTGTGTTCAATGGTGGTGATATGACCGATGTCCAGCAGTTCGTCGGCACTGTGCACCGCGTCGCCCACCGGATAGTTTTCGAAGACCAAGATGCTGTCGAATAGCGACTGGTCACCCGGCACTTCAGAGTGTCGGTGAATATCCACCAGCGGCGTAAACTCGAAGCGGCGCAGATCAAGCTGGTCTTCCTGCATGCGGCGTAGCAACGGCGCAATCGTGGTTTCGTCGTCGATGGTGATACGCAACGGCAGCGTATTAATGAACAGACCGACGATATTTTCCACGTTGGTCAGTTCCGCCGGGCGTCCAGATACCGTAGTACCAAACACCACGTCCTTCTCACCACTGTAGCGCGCCAGCAATACACCCCAGGCCGCCTGAATCACGGTGTTCAGGGTCACGTGCTGCTCGCGCGCGAAATTCTGCAATCGCGCGGTCAGGTTTTCATCCAGGATCAGGTGGGCTTCATCGAATACTTTGTCCTGACTGCCACCGCGCACTTTCTTGTTCGGCAACGGCGTGGGCGCCTCGAAGCCGGCCAGATACAGTTTCCAAAATTGCAGCGCATCGCCTTTGTCGGAGCGTTCCAGATACTCGATGAAATCTTCATAGGAACCGGGCTGATGAAACTGCGGCTGCACACCTTTCGCCAACGCGCCATAAGTCTGGAACACTTCACCCATTACCAGCGGCAACGACCAGCCGTCCAGCACAATGTGGTGGAAACTCCAGATCAGGCGCGAACGATGCCCCGGCAGATCCAACCAGGCCAATCGCATCAAACCGGGTTTATCGAAATCGAAACCGCGGTGACGATCTTTCTCCAGCCACACGTTCAAACGGTGCTGTTCCTGTGACGGATCCAGGTTGCGCCAGTCGAATTCGTTTACTTCCATTTCGATGCGGTTGTGCACGATCTGCAGCGGACGATCCAGGTCCTGCCATACAAAGGCACTGCGCAGTGCCGGGTGACGGTTCACCACATGCTGCCAGGCCTGTTTCAGCAGATCACGGTCGACACTGCCGATCACTTCCACGCTCAACTGCTCGAAATAAACACCCGAGTCATTATCAAACAGGCTGTGGAACAGCATGCCTTCCTGCATCGGCGACAACGGATACACCGAGAGAATGCCGCGCTGCTTGCCCACCAGCCGATCGATCTGCTGTTGATCCAGTTTCGACAAGGGGAAATCAGACGGCGTATAACCGAACACATCCTGCTGCGTACAATGCTGAATGATCAGTTCCAGCGCACGCAAATATTGGCTGGCCAGACGCTCAACCGTCTGCGGCTTGAATACTTTGCGGCTGTAAATCCAATCCACCTGCAATTTGCCATCAACAATATGGCCGTTGATGCTGAGGCGATGCGGATCCTGACTGTCGGGGTGATGTTCGAGCCCCCGTTCCTCTTCCGCCACGTTGAACCAGGGATTGTTGTCAATGATCGAATCGAACTGGCCCAGGTAGTTGAAAACCAGATCGGCGCGGGGCGCGCGCGCCAGCAAACCACGCTGCTCAGCATTGCCTAAATAACGCAAGGCGCCAAAACCAAAACCACGATTGGGAATCTGGCGCAGTTGTTCCTTGATGGATTTCAGGTTGTCCTGCAGCGACTGGCCGTTTTCATAACGCAGACGCACCGGATACACCGACGTGAACCAGCCCACGGTGCGGCTGAGATCGATTTTTTCCGAGAAAATTTCGCGGCCGTGCCCTTCCAGATCCAGCAACGTTTCCACGTTGCCGCTCCAATCAGAGAAGGTGCGAGCCAACGCCGTCATCAACACATCGGTAATATCAGTGCGATACGCCCGATTCACATCCCGCAGCAGTGATTGCGTTTGTTCTTCATCCAGCTTGATGGAATGCACTTCCGTGTCAGCCACACGGAAGCTGCCATCGGGATCATCCAGCGGCAGCACAGGCTTGTCGCCACTCAGTGTGCGTTCCCAATGCCGCATTTCGCCCATCAACGCGCCGCTGGTCACATGCTCCGCCAGCGCGTTCACCCATTGCTGATACGACGTGGTTTTCAAGCCCAGCGCAACATCTTCATGCTGCACGATGCGATTCAGCGCCTGGGTGAAATCATCCAGCAGAATCCGCCAGGACACACCGTCCACCACCAGGTGATGCACCACCAGCAGTAATTTGCGTCGGCCTTCCGCCAGTTTGAAATAACCTGCCGCCAGCAGCGGACCTTGCGCCAGACTCAGCCCAGCCTGAATCACTGAGCAACGCTCGGTGATGGCATTGGCCAGCTCGGCTTCCGCTGTATTGACCAGATCAATGCTGTGCATGGCGAAATGGCTGGCACCTTCCGCGTTAGCAAAATGATGCTGACGCACGCCATCGCCGTTGCGCACGAAACGCAGACGCAGAGCGTCATGCTGCAATACCACCGCAGACAATGCGCGGCCAATTTGCTGTTCAGTCAATTTCGCGCTGGGGCGAATATCCAGCAGCACCGACTGGTTCCACTGATCTTCGTGCGCAAAATGGTGGTCGAAGAACCAACGCTGGATGGGCGACAACGCAACATCACCCACCACCAAGCCCTGCTCCGCCAGGATCGGGGTTTCCACTTCGCTGGCCACTTCAGCCAGTTCTTCGACAGTCTGATTCTCGAAGATCTGTTTGGTGGTCAAATGCAGCCCCGCCAACTTGGCGCGGCTAATGATCTGAATACTGAGGATGGAATCGCCACCCAGTTCGAAGAAGTTGTCGCGAATGCCCACTTCTTCCAGGTTCAGCACCTGACACCAGATCTGTGCCAGGATTTTTTCTTTTTCAGTGCGCGGCGGAACCCGCTGCAGCGCGGCTTCGTTATCGGTGTCGGGCTTGGGCAGCGCGCGCCGGTCCAGCTTGCCATTCGCAGTAACGGGCAGATGCTCCATCGCCACGAATGCTGACGGCACCATGTAATCCGGCAAGCTCTGCTTCAATTCAGCTCGCAGTTCGATCGCTGTCGGTTGCGCGCCTTCCACCGGCACGTAATAGGCCACCAGGCGTTTTACACGCGGCACATCTTCGCGCGCGATCACAGCCACTTCACGAATCGTGTTGATGCGGCTGATAGCGGCTTCGATTTCGCTCAGCTCGATACGGAAGCCACGAATTTTTACCTGTTGGTCGATGCGACCCAGGTATTCGATGTTGCCATC
>DATLII010000173.1:0-7194 GCA_035539495.1 Dongiaceae bacterium | reverse complement strand
CCGGCAAAGTCGCCGTCATCACCGGCGCTGGCAGCGGTATCGGCCGCGCCTTGGCAGTGCAACTGGCGAACGAGGATTGCAGCCTGGCGTTGGTGGATATCAGCGAGAAAGGTTTGCAGCACACGCTGGCGGTCCTGAATGGGCGCCGCAATAAAATTACGACGCATGTCGCGAACGTGGCAGATCGTGAACGCATGGCGGCACTGCCGGCGGAGATCGAGCAGGCACATGGTGCCATCGATCTGCTGTTCAACAACGCCGGCGTCACTATTAATAAGAGTTTTGCCGACAGTTCGCTGGAAGATCTCGACTTCGTTATCAACATCAATCTGTATGGCGTGTTGTATGGCTGCCATTACTTCCTGCCCTATCTGAAACAGCGACCGGAATCCCACATCATCAACACCTCCAGCCTGGCGGGATTTTTGGGCCTGCCCAATCAGGCCAGCTACTGCCTGTCAAAAGCAGCGGTGAAATCCCTGAGTGAAACCCTGCGGGCGGAACTGGCGGTGCACAACATCGGCGTTACCAGCATTCACCCTGGAACGATTCGCACCAATATTCTGCGGTCAGCGGCGGGCAAGTCCGGCGACAATCAGCAGACCACGGAAAAACTGGCCAACCTGATGGAGCGCTTCGGCATGCCGCCACAAAAACTGGCGGTGAAAGTGGTGGATGCGATCAAGCACAACCGCATGCAGGTGCGGATTGGCTGGGATTCCTTTTTGGGGGACTGGTTCAAGCGGCTGTTTCCACGCGGGGTGCATAAGCCGTTGCAGTGGGGATTTGCCAAGGAACTGCAGAAAAAGCAGCTGGCCGGTAGCGGCGGTGTTTGACTACTTACCCAAAGAATGACCCAGTACTTTGCAAACACCGGGCACTTCCTGTAAAAGCTGTTCCAAACGCAGACGAGGTGAATGCAATGATAACCATCATTTTTTGGACCATTCTGGCAATCGTATCGTTAGGTGCGGTCTTTCTGATTGGATTCCGCCTACAGAAATGGACGGCGGGCTTTATCGTGGGTGGCGTGATCTTTCTGGCGGGCTTTCTGCTGTTCTATTTCTATCTGGAACAGACCTTCGTCAAGCGCTGGGGCGGTTTCATGAGCATCAACGTGCCTGAAGGTCAGCTTCATATTGCCGCCACCTGGAAAGAAGACAACCTATGGGTGGAGAACTACGATCCAACAACCAACACCTGCATCTTCCAGGAATATTCACGCGGCAACATGCTGGAAGGCAAAGTGGTCATCAAGAACTGCAATCCCATCGCCCGCTGACCGCCAGCCATGCCGGACCTGACATACGAGGGAATGCTGGCCTTTGTCACGCTGTCACACCACAAGGCGCGGTTGCGGTATTTTGGCACCCGCGTCAATACCGAATGGGATGAGCTGGTTGAGATGCGCGATGGACATTGGGTGTATGTCGGAACCGCGCCGCCCGACCTCAGCTCACGCAAGCCCTGATCACTCAAGCCTGATCACTCAACCCCCAACACCTAGCGCCGCAAGAAATCCAGCGTCGCTTTTGCCACTTCATCCGGTTTTTCCTCGTGCGGCAACACCCGCGCACCCGGCACCTCAACGAAGCCGCCCAAATTCTTAAACTGCTCCGCCATCTTGCGTGCGAATCCCACCGGAAACACAGGATCATTGGCGCCCCACACCAATAACACTGGCTGCGGCATTTCCGCATGTCGATGCTTCATCGCATCCACCACTTTCCAATCGATGCCTGACAGGTAATTCGCTACTCCCTCAATCCGCCGCGACGACGCTATCAGCGGATCAACGAACTGATCGTAGAACTCACCGTCCATCAAATCCGCATTATCGAACAACCCACCAAAACCCATGCTGGAGCGACGCATCAACCGCAATTTAAGCAGCTGACGAAATCCCCAGTTCGAGCCCGGCAATTTGGTCACCACCTGATACTCGCGAATCCAGGGTGGCCGATGATCGGGAATTTCCGTGTCGATCAACACCAGCTTGAGCACGCGCGTCGCATCCATACCCGCCAGGCAGCGGGCGACCGTTGCGCCGGTATCCTGGGCCAACAGGCTGTACTGGGTTATTCCCAGCAGGTCGATCAGCAGCTTCAAACGCTTGGCGTGCGCCATAAAATGAAAGTCGGTTTGCTCATACCATTGAGTCTCACCCAGCCCGGCCAGATCGGGGACGATGCAGGTGTAATGACGCGATAGCGCCGGAATCACGTGGCGCCAGGTAAATCCATGCAGCGGAAAGCCGTGTATCAGCAGCAAAACCGGCCCCTGCCCAAAGGTGCGGAACGCCACATTGGCGTCTGGCATGGCAGCGAAATTTAAAGCAGAATCCAGAAAGGCCGCACCGTTCAGGGACAAGCTGGAAGTGGCGCTCAACGGTGTGTCGGATAAGGATGTCATGGGTGCCTCCAGGCTTCTTCGCAGATGATCCTCATCATTCCGGTAATACTGCGACGTCACAATTACCCGCCAGGTAATCGGGCGTAGCTGCATTAACACGCTATTTAGGAATCCCCTCATGCACGATGTTATTCGGCAACGCTTCAAAGCACTCAATCCGCAGGCTCCATTTTGCTCGTTGCGCTTTGTGGAAACTCAATCCGAAGCCTTGAGCGTGCGTAAAAACGTGCAGCAGCCTCTGCTCCGGCAGCTCGACCGCGGCGTCATGATCAGCGTTGTAAAAGACGGCGGTTTTGGCTACGCAGCCACATCCGATCTGTCGGTCGAGGGTTTGCAGCAGGCATTGCGTCAGGCTGAGCATTGGGCACAGGCCAGCGGCGCTTGCAGCGTTTTGAATTACAGCCAGGTTTCATTTCCCGTTGCTACCGGGCGCCATGTAGGGCCGGCAGCCGGCCAGCCGCTGCAGTGGGACAGGCGCGGCCTGCTGGATGTATTGATGCAGGAATCAAGCGCCTGCCAACAGGATGCCCGCATCGTGGATTGGTCTGTTCATGTGAGGCGATTGGACAGCAGCCAGCTTTATTTGACATCTGATGGCAGCGATCTGGAACAACACTTCCGCTATTTGATACCCAGCCTGACGGTAACCGCCTTCGCCAATGGTGAAGCGCAAACACGCAGCCTGGGCGGACAATACAACGGCTTCTGCCAACAAGGTGGCTCTGAAATTCTGGCTGTCGCTGGGTTGGAAGGCGCCGGAGTGCGAGTCGCTGACGAGGCCCTACAATTATTGGCGGCACCCAATTGCCCGAGCGGTATACGCGATTTGCTGCTGATGCCGGAACAGATGATGTTGCAGATTCACGAATCCATCGGCCATCCGCTGGAGCTGGATCGCATTCTGGGCGATGAGCGCAATTATGCTGGCACCAGTTTCGTGACACCGGATATGTTCGGCCACTATCAATATGGCTCGCCGTTGTTGAATGTCAGCTACGACCCCAGCCGGCAGCATGAATTCGCCAGCTTCGGCTGGGATGACGATGGCAGCACCGCCGAGAAAACACTGCTGATTAAAGACGGCATTCTTCTGCGCCCGCTGGGTGGGCATATTTCGCAAACGCGCGCCGCGCTGCCAGGTGTCGCGAATAGCCGCGCTTGCAACTGGAACCGCGCGCCCATCGATCGCATGGCCAATTTGAATATCGAGCCGGGCACCTCGTCGCTGGAGGACATGATCGCCAATGTGGAAAGCGGTGTGTTGATGGATACCAATTCGTCCTGGTCGATCGACGACTCACGCAACAAGTTTCAGTTTGGTTGTGAGTGGGGCCGCCTGATCGAAAACGGCAAGCTCACCCATGTGGTAAAAAATCCCGGTTACCGCGGCATCTCGGCCACATTCTGGCGTTCATTGAAAGCCGTTGGCAATGAAGCCAGCCTGAAAGTGATGGGTACGCCCTTCTGCGGCAAAGGTGAACCCAACCAGGTGATTCGCGTAGGACACGCAGCACCGGCCTGTCTGTTCGCGTCCATCGATGTATTCGGCGGGGAAAATTGATATGCAGCATTACTTCTACGCACTGGCCGATTTCATTCAATCCAGGCTGGTCGCCAATGAACTGTTCACCGTGTGGCTGTCGGGCGAACAATCCGACTTCGTGCGCTTCAACCATGCGAAAGTGCGACAGGCCGGCAACGTGAAACAGGCCTATCTGACCCTGCAACTCGTTCAGGGCCAAAAGCATATCAGTCAGACCATCACGCTTTCCAATAGCACTGACATCGACAATGATACGTTGGCCACTGTTTTAAAAGAATTGCGCGGCGCACTGGCGGATGTGCAGGACGATCCGCATTTACTCTTATCTGAAACTGTGGTGAATACAGACTATTCGCCCGCATCGCGCCTGCCGGACAGTGCCAGCATGGTGGCCGATATTACGCGCATGGCCGCTAACACCGATCTGGTGGGCATTCTGGCGAGCGGCGATGTGTTTTGTGGTTTTGCCAACAGCTTTGGCCAGCGCAACTGGCATCAAACCAGCAGCTGGAATTTTGACTGGAGCCTATACCTGCGCGAAGACAAAGCCGTAAAGCGCGGTGGCGCGGGATTCGAATGGTCCGCTGCAACCTTGCAAAGCAGCCTGGCGGAAGCGCAGTCGCAGCTGGCATTGCTGGCCAGGTCGGCTAAAACCATCGCTCCAGGGCAATATCGCGCTTACCTGACGCCTACCGCCTTGGTGGAATTAATCGGCATGCTGAACTGGGGCGGTGTATCGGAGAAATCGCTGCGCAACAAACAAAGCGCACTGGAGAAACTGGCCAATGGCGAGCAACGCTTTTCCCCGCTGTTTAATTTGTCCAACAACGTTGGCGCGGGATTGGCGCCGGCTTTTCAGTCGGCCGGCTTCATCAAGCCTGAGCAGGTTGAATTGATTCGCGCCGGGCAACTGATCGGCAGCCTGATCAGCCCGCGCACCGCGAAGGAATACAACCTCACCAGCAATGCTGAAGATGGTGAAGGCGCAGAATCGTTTGATATGGGCGCGGGTGTTTTGCCGATAGCCAATGCGTTGAAAGCGCTCGACACGGGTTTATACATCAGCAATCTGTGGTATCTGAATTATTCCGACCGCGCCATGTGTCGCGTCACCGGCATGACACGATTTGCCTGCTTCTGGGTAGAACAGGGCGAAATTGTGGCGCCATTGAATGTGATGCGGTTTGACGATTCGCTCTATCGCCTGCTGGGTAGTCAGCTGGAAGCACTCACGCAGGAACGCGAATTTCTGACCAATGCCGGTACCTATGGCGGGCGCTCGACCGATAGCCAACGGATACCAGGTGCATTGCTGGCCGGGATCAATCTGGTGTTGTGAATTCAGATATCCTACTTCGGGCATCGCAATATCAAGAATGATGTTCTCAAAATTGATGCTTTCATGATGGATGCCATCTGTTGTAAAAACATCACCGCTAATCGCGCAGGGAGGCTGCATTGAAAGCGTGGTTTATTCGTTCTTATGGCGGGCCAGACGTACTTGAGTTTGGCGAGGTTGCCGAACCGGTCGTAAGCCCCAGGGACATTCTTGTTGATATTCGCGCCGCCAGCGTGAACCCCATCGACAACAGGGTGCGCAAAGGTGAGCTAAAGCAACTGGTGAAATATCAATTTCCGTTGCTGATGGGCACCGATCTGGCGGGCGTGGTCACCGCCGTGGGGCGGGATGTGCGCCGATTCGCGGTCGGCGATGAAGTCTACGCACGTCCCAACCGACAACGCATCGGATCGTTCGCCGAACGAATTTCAGTGCATGAGGATGAAGCCGCACTCAAGCCCAAAAGCCTCACCTTTGAAGAAGCCGCCTCCATTCCGCTGGTTGGGCTGACATCGCGTCAGGCCATGATCGAACTTGGCAACATCAAACCCGGACACAAGATTTTGATTCACGCTGGCGCGGGCGGTGTCGGCACCTTTGCAATACAACTGGCCAAACACTTGGGCGCTCATGTTGCGACAACCGCAAGCAAAGCCAAGCATGAACTGGTGCGGTCTTTGGGCGCAGACGAAGTTATCGACTACCGCAACCAGGATTTTGCGCAAGCGCTCAGCGACTATGACATGGTGTTCGACACGCAAGGTTGCGATACATTAATGAAGTCATTCGATGTATTGCGCGAAGGCGGCATTGTCGTGTCGGTTTCCGGCCCGCCCGACCTTGAACTGACACGCACCTGGCCGATGCCCTTCTACTTGAAGCTGGGAATACGGGCCATCAGCTGGAAGGTGCGCCACCGCGCCAAAACGCGCAAGTGCCGTTATCGGTTCATGCTGATGCAACCCAGTGGAGTTCAACTGGCAGAGATCGCGACACTTATCGATGGCGGCATCATTCGTCCGGTTATCGACAAGATCTATCCGCTCGAAAGAGTCAAAGAAGCCATTGCCCATTCCGAGACCGGACGAGCGACAGGAAAGATCGTCATCAGCCGTGGGCTTGGGAAAATCTGAATCACCCAGGAATTTCATATGTCCCTAGAACGCAAAAACTATACTCAGCTCGATAAACCTGTAGGCCCCTATGTACATGCAGTGAAACACGGCGGCCTCGTCTTCGTCTCGGGGCTTACGGCTTTTGGCTCGGCGTCGCAGGGCGCAAGCATTGGCAAGCAGGCCAAGGAAATTTTCCGGCAACTGAACATCATTGCCGCGGAGGAAAACACCAGTCTCAAGTCACTGGTGAAGGTCACCCTTTTTGTCACCTCGCTTGAAGGTATTGCCGAATTGCGGGAGGCGCTGTTTCAGGAATACGGTGAAGATTTGCCGGCCAGTTCCCTGGTGCAGGTGGCGGCCCTGTTTTCACCGGAAATCAATATAGAAATCGAGGCAGTATTGGCAACTGTTTGACAGCATAAGGACGTAATTATGGGAGCGGATTCTTTTTTAGGTTTTTTTGGCATCAAGATCGCACTGGATCCTGACGACGAGGAGACGCTGGACGCTGTCGGAGACGACACCGATCCACGGTGTGCACGAGCTAAACAGGCGGGCCTGCAGACCCACTCCGGCCGGATGACGGACGGCGAAGACTATTTTCTCTACATTGGAACGTATTTGGCATCGCTAGGACTGGAGCATGATTTCCATGTTGAACTGACCAGCGAACAGATTGCGGAGCTACAAATCAGCGTTCGCAAAAAGCTGGTGGAGGCCGGTTTTTCGGAAAAGCCCGCCTTTCACTTTCAGTTTGAGGGGCAGTATTGAGCTGCACCATCACC
>DATLII010000172.1:0-6579 GCA_035539495.1 Dongiaceae bacterium | reverse complement strand
CTTTGGATGAGCTGATCCACGCGCTGGGCGAAGTGGAAAAACCCAGCAGTTGGCGCGATACCCGTTCCATTCGTTATTACAGCGCCACCTTCGGTACCGATTGGCACGGTAGTGAAGGCTTGCTGGTGGTGGATTGCCTGGCCAGGCTTATCGCCGGCAGCAGCAGCGATAGTCTGTTCGGATATGTCGATTACGGCAAACTCGCGCACGCCGGCTGATCGCGTCACTCCACTTGCACGCCCTTCAGTTCCTGCCAGTGGCGGCTGGTAAACTCCTGCTGGCCGTCACCGTTCTGTTTAACGAACAGCGCAGCGATCCCTTGTTCCTCCGCTAGCGGTAAACCGGTTTCCACACCCAGGCAGAGCAGGGCGGTGGACCAGGCATCGGCCGTGGTGGGATCCGGGTTCAACACCGTGACGGCAACGGTGTCGTGCTGCACCGGCTTGCCATTGCGCGCATCCAGAATGTGGCTGTAGCGCACACCATCGCGATCGAAAAAATGTCGGTACGTGCCTGAGGTCATGACAGCAAACGGTTCACTCCGCGCCACATTGACGACTTTGTCCACCTTGCGTTCACCCACCAACGGTTTTTCCACCGCGACGCGCCAGGGTTTGCGACCGGGTTTATGCCCGCGTGTCTGCAATTCGCCGCCGATTTCCACCAGATAATTCTTTACACCGAATTTTTCCAACACGGCGGCGATGCGGCCCACGCTATAACCTTGGCCGATGGAAGCCAGATCCACCTGCAATTCGGGTAGCGTCTTGCGCAGCTGTTCCTTGTCGACGGTGATCAACTTATCCATGCCGACGCGCTCCTGCGTCAGCGTCAGTGCAGCATCGTCCGGTGGTGTGAAAACATCATTGCGAAATCCCCACAGATCGAATACCGGCTTGATGGTCAGATCGTAGCAACCCTGACTGGCTTTGTGTACGGTACGGGCCAGCTCCACCAGTGCGACGATTTCGCGTCCTACTTCGTGCGGGTCGGTATCCAGGCGGGAATTGAATTGCTCGATGGTGGAATCCGGCCGGTAACCTGACAGATCGGCATCAATCTGGACGAAACGTTCGTCCACCGCTTGTTGAACGGCGACACCATCGATCGCTTGCGACGACCAATAGGTGATGTGGTACGTAGTGCCTTGCGCGAAACCTTCCAGGTTTTGCAGGCGGGGTTGCTGATCGCAGCCCATTTGTGTCAATGCGGCGATCAGCAAAAAGCACGAACAAAAAAAAGATTTCGATAGCATTTCAACAACTCTCATGACTTACAGACTTTCCACATACAACCGCACCGCCCGTTTTAATTCCGCGCTCAGTATCACAATGTCGTAAACGTCGCGCTCCTCGGCCACTGCGCGATGCACGGTGCTTTCCACCAGTGAATGCAGAAGCAGCGCTGCAGCTGGCAAGCGTGCCTTGTCGGCTGTCGGCACCATCTGCGCCAGCAATTGTTGCAGCGCCTGCTGAACGTTCACATCCAATTGCTGTTTGGCCTGACTGATACGTTGGAAACGGGCAGGGTAATCCGGAATCGCACTGATAGCACGATGCAACGCCGGGTCGCGGGCATGGGCGGCGACTGCGGCATCAATTAATTCGTCCAGCCGTGTCAGCTTGGCAGCGTCATCCGACTGTTCGCTCGATCCCGATTGCGCGATTGCCCCGATCTCATCCAGATGCCGCTGCACGATCACTTCCAGAATCGCATCCTTGTCACGGAAGTATTGATACAGCGAGCCGATGCTGACGCCGGCCACCTCGGCAATACGATTTGTGGTGAACCCGGCAATCCCCTGGCTGCGGAGAATGCGAGTTGCAGCCTCGATAATGAACTCCACCTTTTGACGCGATCGCGGCTGCGACGGCGCAATTCGATGTTTTGCCGGTGTTTTTGCGGTTTTCTTCATGGCTGTTTGTGGCCGGGGAAAGCGAGTAGGGCGCAAGTGCCGTGATTCATATACTGCTCAGGTTCCCAGAAATCGACCTGAGGGTAAAGACAATGCAAAAAGTCATTTTGATTACCGGCGCATCGTCCGGCTTTGGCCGCATTTGTGCTGAATGGTTCCTGCGCGCGGGCTGGCAGGTGTTCGGTACTTCTCGTGATTTGGCAAATCTTGATTTAGCAAGTCGCGATTTAGCACAGCGCGACCGGGCAAGCGCCGATGTTGCTGACCGCATTCGCTGGATCGAACTGGATGTGCGGGTGGAAGCGTCCGTGCAGGCGGCCGTGCGCCAGGTGTTGGATCAGGCCGGCCATATCGATGTGTTGTTCAATAATGCAGGCTTCGCCATGTTGGGCGCCATCGAGGAAACCACCGCAGAAGAAGCGCGCAATCTGTTCGATACCAATGTGCTGGGCCTTCTCGCCATTACGCGCGCCGTGTTGCCCTCCATGCGAGCGCGGCAGCAAGGCACCATCGTCATGATGAGTTCCATTTCAGGATTGATGGGCGTGCCTTATCACGGTGTTTATGCAGCATCGAAACATGCAGTGGAAGCGATCGCTCAGGCGTTGCGGCTGGAAGTGGAACCGTTTGGCATTCGTGTCGGCGTGATCGAGCCGGAGGCGCATCGCACCGGTATTCAGATGGTGCAGCCGTCGCAACCGGTGTCTGTGTATGACAAGCCCCGTCAGTTGGTGGGCGACTCGATTGAGCAACAGATTCGTACTGGACCCGATCCGCAAAACATCGCCCGCATTCTGTATGGCATGGCGACGTCGGCTCAGCCACCGTATCGTCGCCTGGCGGGAAAAAAAGCACTGCTGATTGGATTGCTGCGTCGCTTTGTCAGCGACGCGGGTCTGCATTGGATCAGTCGCAAGAGTTTCGGCCTGAGTCAGCCTTAGCGCTAGCCTCAATAGCCGGACAGCAGTTTCACCAACCGGCGCTGCACCAGATCCGGCGCGTACTTCTGCATCAGTGCCAGTACCTTGAAGGATTTTGTCACGCGATCGTGCAGGGGGCGGGTATTCCAGGAGTTCCATACCGACTGTGCCACGTCCTCTGCCGACAATTGCACGCCGAGCAGTGAAATCGCTTTGATCTTGTCGCGTACCGGATTGTCCAGCATGTCGGTGGCGACGAACGGCGGCATGATGTCGGATACCGCAATACCGTGGCGGGCCCATTCCACGCTCAAGGCTTCGGTCAGGGCGCGCACGGCGAATTTGCTGGCTGAATAGGACGCCAGCGCGGGCGATCCGTACATGGCCGATGCCGAACTCATGTTGATGACGTGGGCGTCCGCTGTATTTTTCAAGAGGGGAAACGCCGCCTGCATGCAATTGATCACGCCTTTGATATTGGTGTCGATGATGGCGTGGTGGTGTTGCAGTGAAATTTCCTCGAAATGACCGGCGCTCAGTACCCCGGCGTTATTCACCAGCAAATGCAATTTACCGCCGGTGTATTCGCCGAAGGTCTGCAGTGCCTGGCTCACCTGATCCGCATCGACCACATCCACCACATGGCAACTGCAGCACGCCGGGCCCAGCTCCTGTTGCAATTCTTCCAGCTTGGCGGCATTGCGGGCGGCCAGGCCTACAAACCAGCCTTTTTGTGCGAACAGGCGCGCAGTGGCCAGGCCGATACCGGCAGTGGCACCGGTGATAAAGGCGGTGTTCGCCGTGGATTCAGATGAAGTGGATGAGGGAGAGGTTGAAGCGGACTGCGGCATCTTTCGATCCTTCTACAAGACTTATGGGGACAACATCGCAAGTCCGGCGCGCACATCCAATCATTCCCGAGCCAGATGTCGCTATTGTCCACTTGCGCGCGGTCCGCGTCATTATCCGCGCCACTCAGATATGCCTGATGGTTTTCGCGCTTGCGCACCGGGCGAAAACATGCAGGGTGCATTAGCTGCTGGCGTCACGTGCCAGCAGTACGCGCATCGTCTTAACCGCGTTTCAACCGTGCTTTATCCTTTAAGGAAATTCCGCCAGTGCCGGCAGTTCCTGCAAGCCCAGCTCCGAAACCCGCTTTTGACGGGAAGGTTTGCTAAAGGCCGCCCGCAATATCTGCCGCCAGGTGAAGCGGTGCAGTACGTACACCGAGAACTCCTGGCCAACATTGTCCTTGTAGGCGTTGCTGGTTCCAGCCTGGCCTGCCAGGTTGATCGCAAACAGCTTCATCGGCGTGCCATATTCCTGATTGATCACCGGCTCGTCCCGAATCGATACGAAGCCCATTTTGGAATACATCCGTGCGGTCTTCACCACCGCCTGCAGCACGATGAAACAGGCATTGTTAGCCAATGCTGTTTCCGTTGCGCACATGATCAGGCCCGCCATCACTTCCCCTGACATGCGATATTCTGCGGCAACACTCATCCGCCCCAGTTCCGCCACCGGGCCGTAGTCACGCATCCTGTCCAGGTTCATGGGTTGCGACGTGATGTACTCCACAGGAATCCGGCCTTCGCTTGAATCGAGCTGGCAACTTATGGTGCCGACCAGACGGTCCTCATGATAAGCGGCAAAGAAGGTGCCGTATTTCCATTTCTTCTGGTCGGACTCCATCTTCATTCGCACGATTTCATCGTGGGGCTTGTTGTTCAGGCGATCGCCTTCGTTGAACGCCGGTGTCATTTCCTTGATGAAAAGATCGTACAGCGGCTTCAGCGTGTCGTATCGCTTTTCCACTTGCTCGAAACGGAACTCGCCCATCCGCCGACGTTGTGGCGATTTCCAATCCGGTCCGATGCCGACCAGTTGCAGATAAGCATGAAAAACCAGACCCGCCAGAGCGAGCACCACGACGCTGGGTGTGAACGCTGCGTCAGGCAGCAACCACCAGAACGCGACAGTCAGCCCCTGCAAGCTCAACCACAGCCGTGTGTGGTGACGGCGTAGCAACGGCAGTGGCGCCGCCAGTGCGAACAACGCAGCGAACGGCTGCTTTTGTAGCGAATACAGCAAATAGAAAATGCTGGTCACCAGCAAAGGCAGAAGTGCCAGCAGTGATGCATTTGCGGTGCGTTCAATATCGGAAAAAATAGGGATAAGACTGAGCGCCAGCCCGCACACCAGTAGCAACACAGAAGCGGGATCACGCACCGACAAGCGACGCTCGATCAACCAGGACGCACCGCCA
Source organism: Dongiaceae bacterium (assembly GCA_035539495.1). Classification (GTDB taxonomy): domain Bacteria; phylum Pseudomonadota; class Gammaproteobacteria; order Pseudomonadales; family Ketobacteraceae; genus Ch67. The sequence goes on along the minus strand of DATLII010000172.1, from coordinate 1,475 downwards.
AGAACAAAGCACAGAATGCCCATTCCAAACGCATCGAGCATGCCGCCAAACGCAGCCGTCAGTAGCAGAAAATTTTGTTTCAACGCGAGGTGAAAGGAGGCAGCCAGTTCGCGCATGTTGCGGGCGGTGCTCAGATAATCAGATGTGTCAGTGGTCATTCCCTGTCCCTTGAAGTCGAGACACTGTTGAATGGTTGCCTATTGATCGGTTATTGGGCGCCAATTCAACAGTGCCTGGTTGTGATAGTGGGTATTGGTAAAAAATGAATACTGCGGTCTCAAACAGGCTGGGCGATGCTATCACACGCAATATTGCAAGCACTACCGAGGCAGAGGCGTGGCGTAGCAGTCAGTGTTTTATTTTCATACGCGGGATTTATTCGGCGTTAGAGCACTGCCAATTTTTTTGCTACGCGTATTTGAGGGGGGTACCGCTGAGCTTCGAACGCACGGCACCAAGCTCTGGCCGCGCGGCATTAAGTTGGAGGCGAGGGCCTCGAAGGTAGGAAGAGGCGTTTTCGAGCAGTCAAAACCGCACCTGGCGGCAACCGTTACTCCATTAGCCGCTGCAAGCACATCATATTCATCTGATACAACTGTTCCCGGATCACCGCATTGGCCTGATCCATCACACTCAGGTAGCCGTCGATAATCTCAGTACCCATCAAAAACAGCTTATGACTGGGAATCTTGATCGACCGCTGCGACGTCATCTCATGTCCCAGCAGATTGATAAAGTAATTCAGTTTCATATTCAGGTTGGGCAGGGCACGCAGGGCGGGGATGAAGGGCAGATACGAACTGGGCAATACCTGCAGGCTCTGATCGAAACGGTCCTTGCGGTAGCGGAATTCCTGCAGCCAGAACGCCACCCGGCTATCGGAATCCCCATCGCTATGACCCACCGCCGCCATGTGAGTACCCATACCGCGAATCCGCGCCAGGTATTCCACCAATTCGTACAGCTCGATCACGCAGGTCTGATTCAGATTCTGCAACGGCTCCAGATAGGTTTTCTCCACCCGGTTACGCAGTGCTTCCGGCATGTTGCCCAGCGGCGGTTGGTACAACACAGCCTCGCTCAACTGCCGTGCCACCCGCAACAGCAACTCCAGCAAGTGGGAATGGAATTCGAAGCTATGGTGGATGGCATCGTTTTCTAAATCCTTGATGATCGTGTGCCAACCCAGGCTCAGTTGCTTCCAGTCACCATCGACAATCGAGTCGGCAGCGGTCCGGTTCAGGCAATGGATAAATTCCAGTTGCGCGTTGATTTGGTGTTGGAGGGTCTGCACCTGGGGCCGGAAGCTCTTGTCGCCCCCTAACAGGGCCAAGGTTGCACCGCGATGGCGCTGAATGAATCGACTGAGAACCAAAATGGTGACCAACAGATCATGCCGAGCGATACGCAGGGTGTGCGCATGAAACAATGCGATGGCCAAGGAAGCCTCTTGTTGTGCGTTTTTCGGCGTTTCG
>DATLII010000171.1:0-1994 GCA_035539495.1 Dongiaceae bacterium | reverse complement strand
GCCGTAAACTGGCGGCGCCGACGTTATTCTGCGTACAATTGCGCACCGATTAGAACGGCTGATTGAGATTAGGACGCCGATTGAGAATTTAAACGGATAGCCCCGATGAACAACCGCCAGGAACGCAAGCTGCTCACCCGTCAGTCCCTCATGAACGCTGCGTTGCAGTGGGTTGAGGAAGGGCAGCACATTTCCAGCCTCAGCATCCGCGAGGTGGCCAAACGGGCGGGGGTGGTGCCGACAGCGTTCTACCGGCACTTCAGTGACGTGGACGACCTTACCCTCAACCTGGTTGATGAGCTGAGCAAGGTGTTGCGCCAGTTGATGCGGGAGGTGCGGCAGAACCGCAACGATCTGCAGGCGCTGATCCGGGATTCCATCGTTCGCTATTGCGACTACGTGGCCAATCAGCGGGTGTTCTTCGTGTTCCTAGCCCAGTCGATGACCGGCGGCACGCCGTTGATCCGGCAGGCCATTCGCAGCGAGCTGCAATACTTTGCCAATGAACTGGCCACCGACTTGCGTCAGTTGGGCCTGTTACCGAATCTGGATCAGGGTATGTTGGAAAACCTGGCCCAGCTCACCATCAGCACCGTGGCCAACTCCACCATGGATTTGTTGGACCTGCCTGAAGGCAACGCGGGTGCCCGTCAGCAATTCGAAAAACGGCTGAGGCGACATTTGCAGCTGATTTTTCTGGGCGCTGCGCACTGGCAAGCCACCGTCACAGGTTGACCTTTCACCCGCTGTTGATCCGCGTCAATTTCCTCGCGTTTATCCGTCCGGGCCTGCGTCCTTTCCTACAATTAAGAGGAACGGCCATTGCTCTGTCTGCGACAGCGAGAGGTTCCCATGCGCGTCAACATGCCCGTCACCCGGAATGAGATCAGACTTGCTCCTGGCCAGACCATCGTCTCCAAAACCACGCCTAAAGGCGTGATCACCTACATCAATCGCGACTTCATCGAAATCAGCGGCTTCACTGAAGCGGAATTGCTGGGCCAGGCGCACAACATCGTCCGTCATCCCGATATGCCGCAGGCGGCGTTCAAAGATCTGTGGGCCACTCTGTCGGCGGGTAAGCCCTGGCGCGGCATGGTGAAAAACCGTTGCAAGAACGGTGATTACTATTGGGTGGAGGCGAATGTTACGCCCATCTGGTCCGGCGGGCGGGTCACGGAGTATATGTCGGTGCGGAGCGCGCCAACCGCTCAGCAGGTTCTCGAGGCGGAAAATCTGTACGCGCGTATGAACGCCGGTGGCAATGTAAAGCCTTCCTGGGTGGCGCGGGTAAAACAGTTTTTCCGCGATCTGCCGCTGAATGGCAAACTCACGGCGTTTGTGTGTTTGTTTGCGCTGACCATGCTGGGAGATTTTTTCATCAGCGGACGCGCCCTGCCGTGGCCCTATATTCTGACGTTGCTGATTGCTGTGGGCGCGTTGTATCAATTCCTGCAGACGGTGGTGAAACGCCCGTTGCAGGAAGCCGCAAAAGTATTACGTCAGTTCAGCAGCGGAGATTTCAGTCCGCAGCTCGACATCGATCGCAATGATGAGCCCGGCCGTGTGTTGCAAGGCATGCAGTGCATGAAGATCAAGTTGAATTTCGAGCTGGAAAATACCCGTCTTGTCGCCAACGAAGCGTTGCGAGTGAAGAATGCGCTGGATGTCTGCGACACCAACGTCATGTTAGCGGATCCGGATTATACGATCATCTATCTGAATGATTCGCTGCGGCGCATTATGAAAGATGCCGAGGCAGATTTGAAAACAGCACTACCGGCATTCGATGCAGAGCGCTTGCTGGGCAGCAATATGGACATTTTCCATCGTGATCCCGCCCACCAGCGTCGCATTCTGGATAAAGCCAAAACCACTTACCGCCAGCAGGTGGAAGTGGGTGGGCGCACCATCGTCATTACGGCTACGCCAGTGTTCGACTCAGCGGACAAGCGTTTGGGTACGGTAATCGAATGGCTGGATCGCACCGATGA
>DATLII010000170.1:0-4308 GCA_035539495.1 Dongiaceae bacterium | reverse complement strand
AGGCTACCGGTGCCCGCCAGTTCGTAACGGAAGAACTGGTCGCCGCGGATTTTCACCGCCCAATCGCAGTCCGGCAGTGGCAGTTCCTGGCGTGAAAACAGAAAGCCGATCCAGTCCGGCTGCCAGGGTTCGATGATGCAGGGCGTGTGCTTGGATTCGGGCTGGCCGGACAGCGGATCAACGGCCGGATTGACCAGCGCGCCCACGCGGGCCTGGCGGGCGAACTGCTCGTTCCAATGCATGGGAATGAAAATCTCGCCCGGGCGCACGGCCGCGGTGACGGCAGTGCGGGCCAGCATGTTGCCCCAGGAGCTGCGTATCCGCGCATAGCTGCCGTTGGTGATGCGGTGGCGAGTGGCGGTGTCCGGGTGGATTTCCACGAAGGGTTCCGGCTTGTGTGCGTTCAGCTGCGGCGCCAATGCTGTGCGCGTCATGGTGTGCCACTGATCGCGGATGCGGCCGGTGTTCAGCGCCAGCGGAAATTCCGCCGTTACCGGATTGGCGACGGTGCGGGTTTGCAGCGCTACAAAGCGAGCTTTGCTGTCGGGCGTGCTGAAGCGGCCGTCGCCGTGCAGGCGGGCGGTGCTCTGTGTGGATCCGGATTCATCACTGAGTATTGGCCATTGCAGCGGCGTCAGCGAGTGGTAGTCCTGATCGCTGATGGCTTGTATGCCATGCAGGTTGAAGGCACGGAAACCGCTGCCGTGATTTTCGAATGCGCTGAGGGCGGCATGTTCGCGAAATACCGCAGCAGGGCTGTCGTAGCGGAATTGATCGCCAAACCCCATGGCCGATGCCACGTCCGCCACAATGCGCCAGTCCGGTCGGGCTTCACCCTCGGCGGGCAGCAAGGCGCGCTGACGCGAGATGCGGCGTTCGGAATTGGTGACGGTGCCATCTTTCTCGCCCCAGCCGCAGGCGGGCAGCAAGACGTGGGCGAAGGCGGTGGTGTCGGTCTGGGCGATGCAGTCGGACACAATCACCAGCGGGCACGCCTGCAGTGCGCGTTTGGCCTGATCGGCGTTGGGCATGCTCACCACCGGATTGGTGCCCATGATCCAAATGGCTTTGATTCGGCCGCTTTCCACCGCTTCAAACAGGTCCACCGCTTTCAATCCGGGGAGGGAGGCCATGCGCGGTGCCTGCCAGAAGCGGGCGACCCGGTCCACCTGTTCCGGCGCGAAATCCATATGGGCTGCCAGTTGGTTCGCCAGACCGCCCACCTCGCGGCCACCCATGGCGTTGGGTTGGCCGGTCAGGGAAAAGGGCGAGGCGCCGGGTTTGCCGATGCGGCCGGTGGCCAGGTGGCAATTGATGATGGCGTTGACCTTGTCGGTGCCGCTGCTGGATTGGTTCACACCCTGGGAAAAGCAGGTGACGGTCTTGGCGGTGTGGGCGAACCAGTCGTAGAAAAGCCGCACCTTGTCCGCTGGCAAACCACAGGCTGCTGCGACGGCATCGATGGTCGGCGCGTCCGCATGGGCGCTGGCAATGGCGTCGGCGAAACCGTTGGTGTGCGCTTCGATAAAGTGGGCGTCCAGGCAATCCTGCTGCGCCAGGTAATGAAGCAGGCCGTTGAACAGCTTCACGTCTGACCCCGGTTTCAATCCCAGGTGCAGATCGGCAATTTCGCAGGTGGCGGTTTCGCGCGGATCGATCACCACCACTTTCATGGCGGGATTGCGCTGCTTGGCGGCCTTGATGCGCTGGAACAGGATCGGGTGGCACCAGGCGGTGTTGGAGCCCGTGAGGATCATCAGCTCCGCCAGCTCCAGGTCTTCGTAGCAGCCGGGCACCGTATCTTCGCCGAACGCGCGCTTGTGGCCGGCGACGGCGGACGACATGCAGAGACGGGAATTGGTGTCGATGTTGGCGCTGCCGATAAAGCCTTTCATCAGCTTGTTGGCAACGTAGTAATCCTCGGTGAGCAGCTGGCCCGACACGTAGAACGCCACGGCGTCGGGGCCGTGCTCGTCGATGATGTGCTGGAATTGCTGGGCCACGAAGTCGATGGCCTGGGGCCAGCTGGCGCGCAGTCCGTGAATCATGGGATGCAGCAGGCGGCCGTCGCTGCGCAGGGTATGGGCCAGGGTGGAGCCTTTCGAGCAGAGGCGACCGAAGTTGGCCGGATGCTCGGTGTCGCCTTTTACGCTTACGCCATTGCCTTGCGAGGGCGCACCGCCGGCGCTGCCAGCACTGATGCCGCAGCCCACGCCGCAGTACGGGCAGGTGGTCTGGGTAGTGCTGGCGGTGACGGCCATGATGCGGGGTGACTCAGGCAGCGGCGGAAACGGGGGCGTGTTGGGCATCTTCCTGGCAGAAATCTTTTCCGAAAATCAGCTGGTCGCGCCAGCGGGTAATATCGCGGCGCTGTTGTATCAGATCGAACAGCCAAGCGCCATCCTGCGTGTCGCCATACAGGATCACGCCCTCCAGATGGCCGTCTTTCAATACCAGCTTTTTATAGTGACCCAGGGCGCGGTCATGCAGAGTGATGGCTTCGGTGCCCTCGCCACCCATGAAATTGCCGGCGGAAAACACGTTGATGCCGGTGATCTTCAGTTTAGTCGCCTGGGCTTTTTGCACGTAGCGGGCGATGCCCATCTCGGCCAGTTGGTTGGCACAGACCCGAGCCTGGTCATACAGCGGTGCTACCAGCCCGAACAACTGGCCCCGGTGCTGCACGCATTCACCCACGGCGTAAATAGAGGGATCAAAGGTTTGCAGGGTGTCGTTCACCAGAATGCCGTTGTCGCATTGCAGGCCGCTGTCCCGCGCCAGTTCCACGTTGGGAACGATGCCGGTGGCCAGCACCAGCATGTCCGCTTCCAGCTTGCGCCCATCCGAGAAGTGGACGGAATGGGCGTTGCCGTGACCATCGTCACAGATGCGGCTGGTACGGGCGTTCATACAAAAATCGATGCCCTTGTCGCGCAAGGTTTTTTCCAGCATGCGGCCAGCGGTTTCGTCCAGTTGCTTGTTTAAAAGATAGCGACTGCTGTGCACCACGGTTACTTGCATGCCTTGCTGGCGCAAGCCGTTGGCAGCTTCCAGGCCCAGCAGACCGCCGCCGATCACCGCCGCGTGGCGCAGTTTCTGGCTCAGCTGCAGCATGCGGTTGACGTCGCGGATTTCGCGGAAGGTGAGGATATTGTGCAGGTCGGCGCCGGGCACGGCGATGCGGGCGGGGCGCGAGCCGGTGGCCAAAATCAGTTTGTCGTAGGGAATGATCAGGCCTGAATCGGTATGGATGCGGCGGTGGATGCGATCGATCTGCATCGCCTTCTCGCCTTTAAACAGTTGGATGCCGTGCTGGGCATACCAGTCTTCCCCGTTCAGGATGATCTGGTCCAGATTCTTTTCGCCCGCCAACACCGGCGACAGCATGATGCGGTTGTAATTGCCGTGGTTTTCCTCGCCGATCACGCTGATTTGATAGCGATCCGGTGCGATGGCCAGCAATTCTTCCAGGGTGCGAATGCCCGCCATGCCGTTGCCGATCAGAACCAATCGGGGCTTGCCGTGCGCGTATCGATTTTTCATGCACCTACTCCTCGCTGCATCAGGAACGCATTCCTCGACAAGCAGTTGAGCAAACCCCATGCCAGAGGCTGTGGCGGTGCTTTGATCGCGGGATATGCGGGGTGCGTGGAGCAAAATGCACTAATAAGTGCAGCGATGCGCCCCGGTATGCGCCGCTAAAGTGCATTTTAAAGTGCGATACGAATTTGCTTCGGCTATGCATTGGTGCGCTAACCAGGGGTGGTGCGCGCCATTTTGAAACTTTATTCAGGAAAGCGGCTTTCAAGCCGCACCGTAAGCAGGCAAAAGATCAATTTGGCTGCTCAATTTCGCTCATGGCATATGGGTTGCAATGGCTTGCGCAAATGTTCGCGGGAAAACGGAACGCGAGCGTGCCCCTGTGCTGTCAACAAGGAGTATTCCATGAGTGGCGCAAGCCTGAATCTGCTGGACTTCAAAAATCCCAGCATCCGCACTCTGCACTTTTCCTGGATCGCGTTCTTCATCACCTTCGTCATGTGGTTTGGTCTGGGCCCGTTGGCGGCATTCATCAAAACCGAATTCGCGCTGACCGAGCCGCAGTGGAAAGCGCTGTTGATGTTGAACGTGGCGATCACGATTCCGTCGCGGATTCTAATCGGCATGCTGGTTGACAAATTTGGCCCTCGCGCGATTTATGCAGCGTTGCTGGTGATCAGTGGCTTCATCTGTATCGCGTTTGCGTGGGCACAGGATTACACGCAGCTGGCGATTGCCCGCTTCCTGATGGGTTTTGTCGGCGCCGGC
>DATLII010000169.1:0-4173 GCA_035539495.1 Dongiaceae bacterium | reverse complement strand
ATCCGGGGCACCTGCCGCCGAAGACGGTCAAGGTATTACTGGGCTAATAAGTGAGATTTCGGTTCTCCAAAATAGACAGGGGCGGCTCCACTAAAAGCAGGGCCGCCCCAATAGAAATGCTGGAAACTCTGAATAACTGTTGTGCTGATCAGCCGAGATCGCTGACGCTGGACTCCATCAAATGGCCATCTTCCATTCGCACCACACGCTCCACCTGACGCGCCAGCCCCAGATCATGGGTCACGATCAAAAAACATGTGCGCAAATCACGATTCAGCTCATGCATCAGCGTCTGGATTTCCTTCGCCGTGTGCACGTCCAGATTACCGGTGGGTTCATCCGCCATCACGCAACCTGGCTTGGTTACCAGCGCCCGTGCGATTGCCACCCGTTGCCGCTCACCGCCGGACAATTCTGCTGGCTTGTGGCCAATACGGTGTCCCAACCCTACCCGCGCCAACATTTCCGTGGCGCGCTTTTTAATCTCGGCAATGGAATCGTCTTTGCGCAGCAGCAACGGCATCGACACGTTTTCCAGCGCGGTGAATTCTGGTAACAGATGATGAAACTGGTACACGAAGCCGATATTGCGGTTACGCACCTGGCCACGTTCTTTATCGCTGAGCGAACTGAAGTCGCGGCCATTGATCAGCACGGAGCCGGAAGATGGCACGTCCAAACCGCTCAACAGATGCAGCAGTGTCGTTTTGCCGGAGCCGGAGTTACCGACAATGGCCGCCAGCTCACCCCGGCGCAATTTGAAATTGACCGACTTCAGCACCTGCACCTGTTCCGGGCCTTCGTCGAAGTGCTTCACCAGGTCGCGGCATTCCAGCACGATATCACTCATAGCGCAGGGCCTCCGCGGGTTGCATTTTCGACGCTTTCCAGGCCGGGTAAAGCGTGGCGAGAAAACTCATCAGGAAGCCCACGCTGGCGATGAATACCACGTTTTCCCAGCGCAGTTCCGACGGCAGATAGTTGATGAAGTACTGTTCCATCAACTTGGTATGCAGGGTTTCCTGCAGCCACGCGAAAAAGTCGCTGATGGTCAGTGCGATCGTTATACCCAATGCCATACCCGTCAGGGTGCCAAACAAGCCGATCACACAACCCTGCACCATGAATATGCCCATGATCGTGCCAGGCGACGCACCCAGCGTGCGCAGAATCGCAATGTCGGCCTTTTTGTCTTCCACCACCATCACCAGGCTGGAAACGATATTAAACGCCGCCACTGCCACCACCAGCGTCAGCAGCAGGCCCATGATGGTTTTTTCCATTTTGATCGCGTTGAACAGGGTACCGTGAGTGCGGGTCCAGTCCGAGGCGTAGAACTTGCCCTGCTCGGCATTGGCGATATCCCAGGAGATGGCGCCGGCCTGGAACAGGTCATGCACCCTCAGCCGCACCCCCTCCACTTGACCGGGCATACGCGCCAGACGTGCGGCGTCTTCCAGATGAACGAAGCCCACCATGCCGTCCAGCTCGGCGCCCACATGGAACACACCGATCAGGGTGAAGCGTTTGAAACGAGGTACGATGCCGGCGGGTGTGATCGCCGCTTCCGGCAACACCAGGGTCACTTTGTCCCCTATTGCCAGCCCCAGCTTGCGGGCCAGGCCATTGCCCAGAATGATGTTGAAATCGCCGGACTTCAGGTCGTCCAGGCTGCCAGCATCCATGTGCTGGGGCAGAATCGACACTTCTTTTTCATGCTCCGGCATCACACCGGAAATGAAGGCGCTGTCCACCACACCTTTATTGCTGAGCAAACCCTGCAGTTGAATGAAGGGAGCAGCAGATTCCACACCGGGGTGAGCCTTGGCCTTGTCCACCAGCGCCTGCCAGTCGTCAAAGGGCCGATACCCCATCACACTGGCCTGGGGCACCATGCCCAGGATGCGGCGCTGCAGCTCGCGGTCGAAGCCGTTCATGACCGACAGCACCACAATCAGCACCGCCACGCCCAGGGTCAACCCCAGGATGGACGTCAGCGAAATGAAGGAGATGAAATGATTACGCCGCTTGGCGCGGGTATAGCGTAAACCGACAAAAAGGGGGACTGGTCTGTACATGGCGCGCATTAAACCACAGCAATCAAGCGAATACGAATACTATCAGGGCCGTTCCGACCCATGACATTTCTGTTTTCTGGCTACAATTCTGACTATACAACTGACCTTATGCAGACCTTGTAGAGGGAACCACACCGGAGGTTACCGCCCCATGTCTGACACCGAACGGCGCGACTTTTACCGCATGGAAGACCGGGTCCACCTGATCAGGACCCCCGTGGAAAAACACCTGATTTCCGAAGATCCCTACGGCGACCAGTACAACATCCCCCGCCAGGCACTGCTGATCAGCAAGCTGCAGTCCATAGACAACGACAGTCGCGACCTGTTGCGTCAGGTGGGCGATTATAACCGTGCCCTGGGCAGTTACCTGCGGGCCATGGATGAAAAAATCGAGCTGCTGACCCAGTATGTGGTCAGCCACGACAAGGATCTGGCGCGGAAGGAGCCGGTGAATCTCAGCGAAGGTGGCATTTCCTTCTACGAGGGTGCTCCGCTGACGCCGGGCTCCTTCCTGCATCTGATCATTGTGTTGTTCCCCACCTACACCAGCATTGCCGCCATTGGCGAGGTAAAGACCTGCGAGAAAGTCGACGAACAGCCGGTGATTTACCGCGTTGGTGTGGAGTTCCAGGTGCTGCTGGAGGCAGACCGCAAGCTGATCGTGCGCCATATTCGCCGTCGCCAGTCACAGGCGATTCGTGAACAGGGCCAAAAATCGGATTGAACGAATAGCGACCGCAAGCTTTTGTCTGCTATAACTAAACGGAAACAATCTGTGGATATTAGAAAGGTCGGACCATGAAAAGAATGATGCAACCCCTGATTGTGATGGCACTGTTGGGCAGCGCCGCCCCCGTATTCGTCACGCAAGTGTTTGCCGAGGAAGTGGCCGTACCCGCAGGCCAGCAGGGCGACAGCAGCGTCGACCGCCCCCGTACCGGTTTGAGCATGGACCAGGTCAGCGCCAGATTCGGCAACCCGGACCAGCAGTTGCCTGCGATAGGCAACCCACCCATTACCCGCTGGGTTTACGCTAGCTATACCGTGTATTTCGAGAGCAACCACGTCATCCACAGCGTACTCAACGCGACTCCGTAAATTCACTTTTCCCCGGGGCGGTAATCCGCTATTTTACCGCCTCGCTTCCACTACCCTCCGCTGCGCCCATGACCGATCGTTTTTCCCTGCTGCCCGAATGGGCCGAACAGGAAGCCGTGCTTATGGCATGGCCTCATGAATCCACCGACTGGCAACCCTGGCTGGCCGCAATCCAGCGGGACTATGCGGAATTGGCGGTGGCCATCTCACGGGAAGTGACGCCGCTGATCCTGTGTCAGGATGAAGCGCATCGCGAGTTGATCCTGAGTCAGTTGGATGGCCGCTGCGAAAAGGCTCCCGAGTTAGTGATTGCGCCCTACAACGACACTTGGTGTCGGGATTACGGTGCCATCACTTTAGGGCCCGCAACGGGCACCTTAGGCGGCAGCCAGGATGCAAACAGCCGCCGTCTGCTGGATTTCTGCTTCAACGGCTGGGGCGACAAATACGACGCCGATCTGGACAACGGCATCAACCGCTCCATTGCGTCGATCTGGCAGCCGGAACTGCAAACCATCGATTTCGAACTGGAAGGCGGCAGCATCGAAACTGACGGCGCCGGAACCCTGCTGACCACGACTCACTGCTTGCTGGACAGCAATCGCAACAACGATTTCAGCAAGGAACAGATCGAAGCGTTCGTGCTGGAAAAACTGGGCCTGCAACGCTGCCTGTGGCTGAGCCGTGGCGCCCTGTTCGGCGACGACACCGACAGCCACATCGACAACCTGGCCCGCTTCAGCAGCGCAGACACCATCGTGTACGCCATCTGCTCAGACGTAAACGATCCGCACCACGAACACCTGAAAGCGATGGAAGCGGAATTGCAGCAATTCCGCCGTCCCGATGGTCAACCTTATGTGCTGAAGGCGATTGAGATCCCGGCGCCGCAGTTCGACGAAGACGGCAAACGCCTGCCCGGCAGCTACATCAATTTCCTGATCGTGAACGGTAGTGTGATCGTGCCTGTTTTTGATTGTCCGCAGGACGCCAC
>DATLII010000168.1:0-2828 GCA_035539495.1 Dongiaceae bacterium | reverse complement strand
ATCCAGTCCTGCTGGCCGCCGATGTGCGTTACGCCTTGCGTCGCAATATCGTTTCCAGCATCGCCGGCGATCGCAACGAACTGGCTGTTTTCGTGCTGGACAACAACCTGGAAAACACTCTGCTGAGTGCGCTCAGTATCGCCAAACAGGCGGGCCCGGTTTGCCTGGACAGCATTCCGGTGGAACCCAACCTGCTTAACCAGTTGCAGACTGCCATGCCGGTGGTGAAGGAAAAACTGCGCAAGGAAGGCCATCCTCCGATTCTGGCGGTGATGCCACAATTGCGCCCGTTGCTGGCTCGCTACGCCAGGGTTTTTAGCCCAGGGCTGCATGTGCTTTCGCAGAATGAAATTCCCGAGAAGGTCGGAGTCAATATTCTGGGCAGTCTGGGTTGATGGGGCTGCCCCGCTGAAGAGTCTGGTGGCGCTCAGACACCGCCTTCGTTTTCAACGCGCTTAACACGCATTTTATCCACCATCCGCGTGAACTCTGCCGAAGGCCGCTCAAGCATGAAACCTGCCTCGAAATAGCCGGTCTTGGCATTGCTGCCCGACCAGCGGCAGCCCACGTCGAGTTCAAACTGCAATGTTTCATTCTCGTTCACCCGCATACGCAGCTGCAGGGTCGCAGTCGTTCCAGGTGCGAATGCTGTATCGCTCAACACCCTGAGCCCGTTTTCAGACACATCCCCCACATACCCGATGAGCGCGCCACTTTTGGGGTCGTTCACCTTTACGCGAAAGAGGGAGCGGAATAAATAGCGGCTTTGGTTGCGCATAAGATCGACCTGACATAAATCTTCATTAGATAAGTAAGGCGACCACAAACAACCGAGACTTAAACCTGTTTTAAAATATTGCTGGTTTCATACAAATAATTGACCTACAAGCAATTTGTTGCGTTCTCCCAGCAGACGCTATGTTGTGAAGATGCGCAATTTGAGGCACTACTTTACTTTGAATAATAATCCCGTTACCACTTCATCATCGGCACAGGGTTCAGTGGATGCTGCAGCAGCCATGGACCCGCACGTCGCATCAGGCATTTGTGAAAGCCGGCATTTGGAAATGTAGCCTTCACGGCATTGACCTGGGTTGCCGGTAGCCCGTGCTTGAGCAAACCTAATGAAAAGTCCACTAAATCTGCCTGACGAAACAATTCCACTAATGGCGATAGCCCGTTTCTCACCGGGCGGATCTTATGGTGCAGCAGAATCATCTGCTCGATTTCCAGAGTCCAGTCCTGAAGAGCATTTACGGCTAAATGTTCTCTGGCCGGCGGTAGCGACGGCGGCAGATAATCCATCGTGTTGGCTGCCCAGATGCCGATATCGTGATAGCAGGCCGCAATTTCGATCTTGCGCTGCTCTTCCGCAGTACAAGGTCGTAACATGAGAGAAAACGCCACCATCCGTGCCACATGGTTGCGATACCCCTTATAGTCGGCACCGATCACCGGTTCCCATGTCGACAGAATGCCGTCTATATGTTCCAGACTCGGCTGTCGAACATCGCGTACTGCCGTCCGTGTGGGATGAGTTGGTCGTGGGCACATTCGGTATGGCTCTCCAATCGTTAACCTTCCAATATTGCAACCGCACCCAAGCCTCCTGCTGCGCATAAGGAAACCAGCGTGCGGCCAGATTTGCCGGTAGTGTTCCGGTGTATTGCCAGTTGCTTTGCTGCCGAAGCCAGAATCCGCGCGCCCGTGGCCGCAAATGGATGACCAAGTGCTACTGAACCACCGCGAATATTCAGTTTGCTGCGGTCGATCCTGCCCAGCGCACGGGAAAGGCCTAGACGGGCTTTACAATACTGCTCATCTTCCCATGCTTTCAACGTACACAACACCTGCCCACTAAAAGCCTCATGGATTTCATAATAATCAAAATCCTGTAGGGAAAGGCCATTGCGTGCCAGCAAACGCGGCACTGCATAAACAGGTGCCATCAACAGGCCTTCAGCGTCGGCGCCGATATATTCCACTGCCGCAGTTTCTGCATCCACCAAGTAAGCCAAGGGCGATAGACCCTTCGTAGTGGCCCATTCTTCCGAGGACAACAAAATGGCAGCGGCTCCATCCGTGAGTGGTGTGGAGTTGCCTGCCGTAAGCGTTCCTTTGCCGGATGTCTTGTCGAAACTGGCGCCCAGGCGCGCCAGCTTTTGCATCGATGTATCCGTACGCAGGTTGTTGTCTCGAGCAAGGCCATTGAACGGCACAATAAGATCATCGTAAAACCCGGACTCATAAGCCGCTGCGCCGTTGCGGTGGCTGGCCAGCGCCAGTTCGTCTTGCGCCTCACGGCTGATACCCCAGGTTTTTACCATGATTTCACAATGCTCGCCCATCGACATGCCGCTGCGGCGTTCGTTGACACTGGGAATCGACGGTTTCAACATGGTGGGACGTAGTCGGGCCAACAGTTGCAGACGCTCTCCTTTGGTTTTTGCGCGATTGAATGCCAGTACCAGCTGACGCAGATTTTCAGCCAGTGCAATGGGTGCATCCGAAGCGGAATCAACACCACCAGCAATGCCTACCTCGATCTGCCCTACGGCGATTTTATTACCCACCAGAATCGCGGTTTCCAACGATGTGGCACACGCTTGCTGTACGTCATAGGCCGGTGTCTGCGGTGCCAATTGACTAGACAGCGTCGCTTCGCGGCTAAGATTTGCATCCCTGCTGTGTTTCAGAACGGCTCCCGCTGCCACTTCCCCGATGCGCTGACCCTGCAACCCGAATTTGTTCACCACACCGTTAATGGCTGCCGTCAACATATCGATATTGCTGGCGTTCATGTATTGCGTGTTCTGGCGGGCAAAAGG
>DATLII010000167.1:0-6354 GCA_035539495.1 Dongiaceae bacterium | reverse complement strand
TTGTTCGTTCACCATCTCCAGAATTTTTTCCACCTGCTCACCGGAGGATTTGATCATGGGTTCCAACGGATGGTCCGGGTGTGCCTGAAACAGGCGGCCGGCATTTTCCTGGGTGCGCTTCAACGCGGCCTGCGTGTCGATATAGATGGCTTCGACTTCGGCCAGATTCGCGCTGTCGAGGAATGCGGTATTCAGCGTATTGTCAGCGTAACCGCGCAGTCGGCCAGTGGTCCGCATCAGTGCGCGCAGATCTTCCAGATACAGCGTGATTTCAGCATTGATGCGGGTGTCGCTGTCGGCTGACAATCCGCTCAGCTTGGCAATTTCCACGATCAGAGCATCGATCTCGATGACCAGCGCACCGTAGGACGCCATGTAATCCCGCAACACCAGCGCGGAACCCAGATCTTCTTTGATGGATTGCTTCCAGGCGGCATCCAGGCGATCGCGATGATTCTGCAGGATCAGCGGGCTGTCCTTGAATCCTTTTTCGAGGGTTTCCAGCTTGTCCCGCAGCGCGGATCGGGCGCGGGTGATTCTCTGCGCAGTCTGATCGGAACGGTCGTAGTTATACGCCATCATGAAATCGCGGTATTCGCTGGCGTCGATGCCCAATCCTTGCAGGGATTGAATCAGGTGGATGCCTTCGACTTCAGTGGAGGTGACCTGGATGTCCTTTTCCAGTTGATTCCACAGCTGATAGCTCAGCAGTGCGATTGGACAGGTGAACAGCACGCTGATCAGGGTGAATTTGTAGGTATATTGCAGCCGGTTCATGATGAACATGGCTGGCCAGAACAGTTTCAGCATTGCACCACCTGGAACTACGAAGGAAACAACTTCAAAAACAACCATTTGATAAGTAGCGCCACCAAAGAGTATAGGCAAGGATCGGAAAATCGCCGCTAGGCGCGGACGTTCCTGCTGCGTAAAATATTGTTTCCCTTCCCGAACCTTTCCCAAGCAGGTATCTGTTTCCATGGCCAAATACAAACCCGGCAAAGCCACTCAGAAACGCTATTTCGCCGCTTTCTATCTGGAAGCCATTGAAAACGCGGAAAAAGACGAGCGCGTGTTGAATCGCAAGGCGTTATTGGCGGCGCATCGGGAATCCTGCCTGTTCCATTTAGTCGGCGCGTACGAAGCGTTGATCTGGGAAGTCGCGCAATCCTATGGCGAAACTTTCCGCGCTGGCATGTCGCTAACGCAGTTGCTGGAAAAGGCGAGCGAGTCTGACAAATCCATTCCCGAACTGGATCGTTTGCTCGATCTGGAATCGCAAACGGATGGCTGGTTGAATCGCATGTTGCGTGCTTGGCATCGCGTGCAGGACGTCGATCCCGCTGCCACCACAGTGGCCAAGGCACCGGTGAATCTGAATGCGATTGAGGTGCGCGTGGTGGCTGAAGAAGATGATCTTCTGCAACTTTCTGATTGGCATGGCAATCTTAGTGAATTGATAGAAGAAACAAGACAAACGCTGCAGGAATGGTAGAAAAAATATATCGCAGTGACGGCCTATTTTTCTGTGCCACCCTGTAGTGACGTGATAGTATCAGCGGCCATTATGTGGTCTCGCGCAGCGGTGTCAGGTTAGGATTTTTTCAGCTGTTTTCCCGCGAAAAATGCATTTCCTTAACTGCCTCAGACACTTCCGTTGAAAAGGTCGGTGAATGTCTTCTTTGTTGGAAATTGTTGAGTTGCCATCGGGCGAAATCGTATTGCGCCGCATCGATGGAGTGGGGGAGCCGCTAGTGAATATCAAGTTCTCCCCTGAAGTGCGCGTACTGCTATCTGAATTCTCCCTGGAAATCGGCAAAGCGATGGTGGGGGCCGGAGTTCAGGCTGTGGGGGAAGTGTATGGTCATGTGTTGGAAACCCATGAGGAACGCCATGACCTGTCGATGGATGAGTATGATGACGTGTCGGGCATCCTGCACTGAATGAGCAGCCCGTTCTTGCTGTAGCGCTCATCCATCTGTTTTCCCGCCAGCCTTTTGTTTTCCATCAGACTTTTATTCTTCCCGCTGATTTTTTTGTCACAGCCCGCAACACTTGTCACAGCCCGCTGCGAATGACGCCTACACCCAGTCCTTCGATAACGAAATCGTCGCTGTTCTGATCCACTTCAATCGGTTCGAAATCCGGGTTCTCCGGTAACAGCAGGATTTTGTTGCGCTTGCGATCAAACCGCTTCACCGTTACCTCGTCACCGATGCGCGCCACTACGATCTGGCCGCGCTGGGCGTCGCGGGTTTTGTGCACCGCTAACAGGTCGCCTTCCAGAATGCCGGCGTCCTTCATGCTCAAGCCTTTCACTTTCAGGAAATAATCCGCCTTCGGTTTGAAGAAGCGCGGTGCCACTTCGCAATAGCCCAGCACGTTTTCCTGTGCCAGCACCGGATGTCCTGCAGCCACCTGGCCAATGATGGGCAATCCCGGTTCTTCCTCTTCCACACCGACCAGACGAATGCCACGGGACGCACCTGGCACCATTTCGATCGCACCTTTGCGTTCAAGGGCGCGCAAATGTTCTTCAGCAGCGTTGGGGGATTTGAAACCAAAAGTAGAGGCAATATCCATCCGCGTGGGTGGCATGCCGGACTCGTCGATGTGTTGCCGGATCAGAGCCAGAATTTCCGCTTGGCGCTTGGTAAGCTTTTCCATGTTCTGCATTTCCCGGTGACTGTTTTTTTATACAGGACTGAAACTATATACAGTTTAGCAGGGAAAAGGAAGTCGCAGAAAAGCAAGCTGCTGTTTGCGCGGGGAAATACGCACGCGAGGAAGGCGCGACAGGAAGGGTGATGGACGTGAAGAAAAAGCGGAGCTGTGCTTAAAAATCGTCGACGATATGCAGATGGTCGGAATCGTCGAACGCCATCAGCTCATTGTTTTCTTCTCCGTATTGATCGAAGTCGCTCTCGAAGCGGTCTTCTTTATCCACTTCGTAAGGGCCGGCCCAATCCTCCGGTTGCTCGACGGCGCGCAATGGCAACTGCAGAAAGCTGTCCAGCTCCACTTCTTCGATCTCGCCTTCGAAATATTGGATGGCGACTGTGTTTTCTTCTTCGTCCAGCGACACGATTTCGAACAGGCTGCCCTGCTCGATGTTCTCGTACCAGCAGCCGATTTCCGGCGATGGGCGCTTAAGCATCTTGGAACCTCCGCAAAGGAATGGTCGAGGTCAGGCGGATGGAGATTCACCGGCAAGTATGTAAGCCGGTCGGTGGTTCGACACGAGGCGATTTAGGATGTTTCATGGCAGGAATGGAACGCAACTGTGCTCATATTCGCGTAAAGCACTTTATTTTCAGCGCGTTGACTATTCTTTGCTGAAATGTTGGACAGGGTTTTAGTCATCCTTGCGCTAACAGGCTTCGCGGTTGGGACAACAAAGTCTAAGTCGGGTTGACGGCTGCCAGGGGCATGGATAAGGTGACGAAGCGTCATGATTTGACTGTTCGTAAATTTGCCGTGGATGCGAAAGTGATGCTAGGGAGGGAAGGATGGCATCGGTAATGACGAGTCTAGTGAGCTTGGTGGGATTGCTGCTGGTGACAGCGACTGCGCAGGCAGAGGAATGGGATATCGAATTGGGAGCGGATGCGCGCTATTTCCCCCAGGACGGCGCCTATGGTCAGGACGGCAATAGTTCAGCCGCTGCCATCGGACGAGTGAAATACAAGGACGGCTGGAACGATGACAGCGACCTGCTGGAATTGGATGCGTTCTATCGCTGGTCCGACAGCGACGACAATCGCACCCACGGCGACATCCAGGACCTGGCCTGGCTGCATGTAGCCGATGGCTGGGAGCTGCGCACCGGCATTCGCACGGTGTTCTGGGGCGTGGTGGAGTTCAATCATCTGGTGGACATCATCAATCAGTCCGACTTGGCGGAGCGGCCCGACGGTGAGGCTACGCTCGGCCAACCCATGGTAAATCTGTCGTTGGTCCAGGACTGGGGCATTCTCGATTTTTATGTGCTGACCGGTTTTCGCGAGCGGATTTTTCCCGGCGAAGACGGGCGCTTTCGTCCGCCGCTGGAAGTGTCCGAAGACGATGTCGAGTACGAATCCGGCGAAGAGGAAAAGCATGTGGACGTGGCTGTGCGCTGGACCCGTTCGCTGGATGATTGGGAGCTGGCCGCCTCTGTATTTGCCGGTACCGGTCGCGATCCTGAATTCAATGCGCTCACACCGGATTTCAAATTGATTCCCTACTACCCGCAAATCACCCAGACCGCGATCGAGGCGCAGTACACCCGCGGTTTCTGGCTGTGGAAATTGGAAGCGTTGACCCGGTCGGGTGAGGAGGGAGGTCGCTTCGCGGCTACCGCGTTCGGTTTCGAATACACCATCGAAGGTGTGGCCGACACGGCTGCGGATCTGGGCCTGGTGGTGGAATACAACTGGGATGAGCGCGGCGCGGAAGCGCCCACCTATCTGGATGACGACATTGCGTTGGGCACCCGGCTGGCCCTGAACAACGAAGCCGACACCGATGCGCTGGTGGGGGTGGTCTACGATCCGGCCACCAGCGAGCGTCTGTGGCTGATCGAGGCGCATCACCGGATCGGCGATGCCTGGAAGCTGAACCTGCAGAGCTTTCTGGTCTCCAGTGGGCATCCCCCCGATCCGCTGCAATGGCTGACGGAGGATGGCGACCGCCTGGCACCGGTGAGCCGGGATGATTACATCCAATTGGAGCTGATCCGCTATTTTTAGCGTCTATTTTAGGGCGTCTATTTTGGGGATTCTTGACAGCGCCCGTTTGCAAACGTAAGTTTCAAACGGGCGTTTAGCAGGAAACCCTTTCATGGCACAAAAAGAAACAGTCGAACGAATTCTGGATGCGGCGGAAGTGCTTTTCGCCGAGCGCGGGTTTGCGGAAACCTCCCTGCGCACCATCACTAGCGCGGCAGGGGTAAATCTGGCTGCCGTGAATTACCACTTTGGTTCAAAAAAATCCCTGATCCAGGCGGTTTTTGTCCGTTTTCTGGATCCCCTGGTGGACGAAATCGAGCGCCAGCTCAACCAGTTGCAAACCGTAAAAGAGCGCCTGACCGTGGAAGATTTGCTGCAGGTGCTGACCAGTTCCGTGTACGAGATCCATGGTCGTGGTTCCAACCGTGCGACGTCGTTTATGCGTCTGCTGGGCTTGGCGTATACTCAGTCCCAGGCTCACCTGCGCAAGTTTATCGGCGAGCGTTACGGCGTGGCGTTTCAGCACTATGCCTCGCATCTGAAGCCGGCACTGCCCGGCGCCACGGCAGCCGATCTGTTCTGGCACATGCACTTTGCCCTGGGCACCGCGATCTTCACCATGTCCAATTTCGACGCCCTGCGGGCCATGAGCGAGAACGACACCGGTGAACGCACGCCCGTTGATTTTATTGTGAGCCGTCTTACTGCATTCATGGCCGCCGGCCTGCATAATGCAGCCCATGAGTGAAGCTGAAATCCACGTCTCCATCGACCGGCAAATCCTGGAACTACGCGAGCAGGGTCAGGTAGTTGCGTGCTGGCCCGTCTCCACCGCCCTGAAAGGGGCGGGCAATACTGAGGGCTCGCAGCAGACCCCCCTGGGCCGCCACCGTATCAGAGCCCGCATCGGTACTGGCCAGCCGCTCAACAGCGTATTTCGTGGCCGTCGTCCCACTGGCGAAATCTACAGTGCCGCCATCGGCGCCGAATTTCCGGGGCGTGACTGGATTCTGACCCGCATCCTCTGGCTGTGCGGGGAGGAAAAAGGTTTCAACCGGGGTGGCAACGTGGACTCACAACGGCGCTATATTTATATCCATGGCACCCCGGATTCCGAGCCCATGGGCGAACCCCGTTCCCATGGCTGCATCCGTATGCGCAATCAGGACCTGCTGGCGTTGTTCGACCGGGTGCCCGTGGGTACTCCGGTGATCATCACGCAGGACTGAACTGTTCCTGATCAGGCTCTTGATCGGGACATAGCTACCTCTCTTCGACTTTGTGCAGGAGTCACATCCCCCATGCCCTTGGGCCCCTTGATGCTCGACCTGGAAGGAACCGCGTTGCTGGATTACGAGGCGCAGCGGTTGCAGCACCCCGCCGTGGGCGGTGTCATTCTATTCGCCCGCAATATTCAGCAGCCGGAACAGGTGCGCGAATTGATTGCGTCGGTGCGCGCGGTGCGACCGGAGTTGATTCTGGCGGTGGATCAGGAAGGTGGACGGGTGCAACGGATCAAGTTGGGTGTTACGTTGCTGCCGCCGTTGGCTCGCTTAGGTGAACGCTTCGACGTTGATCCTACGGCTGCGATCAGCAATGCTCGCGAATGGGGCTGGTTGATGGCGTCGGAAATGCTGGCGCTGGG
>DATLII010000166.1:0-3327 GCA_035539495.1 Dongiaceae bacterium | reverse complement strand
CTCTTTCGGCACGTACACCAAGCGACCCCGCACAAAATCCGCAATCAGGAAGCCGTTGCAGGTCACGTCGAAATCATCCAGAAACGTTTCGCTGCGGAACAGGATTTTGGCGCGGGAGGGTGAGCCGTCAACATTCAGTTTGACCCGCTTGAAAAAGCCGACATCGGTCAAATAAATATTCCCGTCAACGACGCGCACCGCATTGGCGGCGTAAACCCCGTGGTCAGCATTGAGCCAGTGATGCTGATAATCCGCCAGCACCGGGATGCCGGCGCTGAAATCGATTTTCACTTTGCTGATGCCGCCGCGCCCCCGCAGGAATTCCTCGTCCGCCAGCAGAATGGCATCTTCCGTGACCAGCGCATCCAAGCCGTTGGGGAATTGGTAGCCGCTCAGATCTGTGATGGGCACCACGCAGCCGTCCGGTAAAGAACTTTCTACTGCGCGGCAATCGTCGCGCAGCGAATAGGCCAGCAGTGCGCCGGAGTCGATAAAATTCAGCTCGCGCAAGGAGAGCTCAGTTTGCCGGGCGCACACGAAAAAAAGCCAGTCATGCAATTCGGCCAATCCTGCGTGATAGCTGCAGCCCTGTTCAGAGGTCGCTACGAAAATGGCGTCAAAACTACCCGATTCGTTGCGACGAATTTCGAACAAACCATCCCCACCGGTGACGAATACACGGCCATCGGTGGTGCGGCGGATGTTCTCAGCATCCTTGATGGACGCTACGGGCGTTTTCTGCAGACATCCTGATAACAATAATGCCGCCACGATCAGGCAAGATGAAATCCATCTCATTGCATGTGCTCCAGCGTATTTTTTGTTTTAGTTTTTAACGCCGCATGTGCAAGCGCAGTAGTTATTCAGAGGTTCCTTAACTGCCGGCAGGAAACAAGCGATCCAGGTGTGAGTTGGTGAAAATGCGATGCGGATCCAGCGCATTCAACTGCGCCACACCGGAATCCCAATTGTTCTCCGCCGGATAACCTGAGCGCCACGTGTTGGGAAACGTTTCCAGCAGTTTGTGATCGCTAGTGTACGCGCCGCCGAACTGGCCATCGGCAGTGTAGGCATAACACTTGGTCCACTCTGGCCGTACGATGCCATAACTCTGGAAATTAGTCAGGAACCATTCCTCCAGACGGGCGTTGAATTCCCCCGCTAACGGCATATCCACGATATTGTTGATCGCGTACCAGATGATGGTGTCTCTCTCCGGATAATCCGGGTGCGGCCGCGCGCCGGAGAACGTGGGTTCCACCGCGTTGGGAATCAGCACATCACTGGCTTTATCCAGGCCATGCGCGCGTAATTCAAACGGACCGGTGTACGGGTACAGGCCGCGACTGCGGTAATCGGCCAGCAGCTGTTTGAAAAATTGGAAAAACTCACCCAATGCACGTTGCAGATTCTCCCGTGCCACGATAACGCCCCAAGCGGCCACGGTTTTGCGCGGCGTCAGCGGCTGCACATACAACGTCGTGGTGTAGGCGGAGCCCCAGATATCGCGGATCTGCGTCGCCGGATCGGTATTGCCGACCAGATCGATAATGCCGTTGACGGACACATTGTTGTAATAGGTCACGGTTGCTTTCGGGTATGTGCGAAGGGCGGACGACAGCGCATCGGCTGCCAGCGGCGCAACCTTGACCCCGGCCGACTGCGCATAGGGTTCCAGCACTTCCCGGGATTCGGCCGGTTTTTCCGGCGTCACGGTCCAGGTTCTTAACCAGCACACGCCTTTCGAGTTGTGCGGGTGGTAGAGAACATCGACAGTCCCAAAGCGATCCGTCAGATTGGCGAAGGAATTTTCGGTCTGGTTTTCCGGCAGCGCCAACACTTCGTCCGCCGTCAGATCAGTGCGACTGAGGCAGCGAATTTTCAGGTTGGGCCCCACCTGCAATTTAACTTCGACAATGAAGGCGCGGGCGATGCAGGTGAGCAAGGGGCCGATGGCGGGATCGTCACGACGGAATGTTTTCAATGCGTACTGGCCCTGTTCTTCATTCCAGGCCACTACGGTCATTTCCAACGTCAGGTTGCTGAGCGTGCCCCAGGAATGGCCCGGCTGCAGCGTCTCTTCTGAATTCGGCATTGCAGCGCCATGTACGTTCATGGCCAGCGCACCGGCAATACTGACGCCACCGGGTGCCGGTGTGTGATACAGACCGAGATCGTAAGGTTCCAGCGCGGCGCAAATGTCTTCGATATAGGCGCCCGCTTCGCAGGTGACCGACTTGATTTCATCATCGGCATTCACCGTGATGTGGTTCAGCAGTTCATGCGTGTGAACCAATACCACCTGTTCACCGCTGTCACCACGGGGCAGCAGTGTGGGAGCAAAACCGTGACCGGAGCCGAAGGGACGCAGACGATAGTTATTGGCGTGCGCCCAGTTGGCCAGCGTTACCACATCGTCGGCGCTGCGGGGCGAGCAGGACCAGACACCGGCCACTTTAGTTTCCCGTGCCCAGTTGATGAAGCCTTGTTGAAACAGCGGAATATCGCTGGGGAAATTGGGTGGTTCAGGGATGGTGTTGTTGCCTGAACCTGCAACCACTTTACAACCGGGGAGGACACTGCTGGCCGCTGCTGTTGCCAATGCGGCTCCCATGAAACGTCGTCTTGAAAATGTCGTGGCAGTGATGTTGTTTTTGGAATCCATGGCGGTAACTCCCTTTGTTTTTATTTTCGCAAACGGCCGGTTTTCCCTCTGTAGTCAGCGCGAACCGACAATTTTTTGCCGCAGAAAACCTTACAGTTGTCCGGCCGAGCAACTGTACTGCTGATGAATAGGTGTGAAGGTTGAAAAGAGCGGGCCCAATGTGGGCCCGCGTTTTGATTTGCTTTAGTTCAGCGCGCTGGTGGGCACGACGGGCAACACCACACTGGACGGCGTGTTCGGGCCAATGTGAATCGTGGTGACACCGCCTCTTGCCAGATCCTGGCGCGGATAGTTCATCATGCCTTGCGCCTGGTTGCTGGGGCTGATGGCGATGCGCAGCTTGTTGCCTTTACGGATGATGGCGCTGGTCGGGAAAATCTCAATCGACATCTTCACGACTTCTCCCGGCACCAGCCACTGGGCTTTTTCTTCGGTGAGGTAGTGATAGGGTTGAATCATTTCACCGTCCATGAAGCGGGAACGGGATTCATCCACCGTACGCACTGATGCCAGCAACTGGCCATTGGTGATCGGCAGCGATTGCTTGCTGGACAACTCTTCCACCTGCACTGCCACCACGGCTTCGGTCACGGTGCTGTCGATCCAGATGTCGGCTTGAATCGGGCCGTTGATGTAGTAATCCTCTTCCATCGGCTCGGTTT
>DATLII010000165.1:0-1933 GCA_035539495.1 Dongiaceae bacterium | reverse complement strand
GCAGCGGTATGGCAGTTGATCGTAAGAATTCGCGCTCATGGTCTGTTGGCGCTCGCATCAATTGATTTGCACGGAACCACCCCGAATGCGATGGGCGCCGCTGGAGTGAGATGACACGTAAGTACCTTTGATCAGCACTTTGCCCGCTTTGGTGAGCGTGATACTGGCAGCACCGCAACGCAGAACCAGTTGTTCCTTCGCCTGAATCTGCAGTCGCTGACCATCCACTTCCAACTGATGCCCCGCGATGTCCTGCGTCGCTGCGGCCGGATCCTGCATCACGCCCAGAATGATGGGCTTATCGATGTCGCCCTGATCGAACTGCAGCAATACCTCAATCCCCAATGCGACAGCAGACAGGCAAACGATTGTGCGAGCCACGCTTGCCACCGCTCCTTCCTGGCCGGGGAATACAACCAACGGCTCCCGTTGCGAATTCAATCCCATAAACTGCCCGACCACCACACCGTACACCGGACTGCGCAGCGGCGCCTGTTGCGGGTTTTCGAGCGCCTGCGGCGGATATTCGAATGCAGACATACCTTCCTCCTTGAATCGAAATCAGATGTTCAGTTCACGCCCACCTTGCTGCCTTTGATGACCACATCACTACTGGCTTTGACGCTGATCTTGCCGCTGCCCTTGATTTCAATGTCCTTGCCATTGAGTGCGATAGACCCGTCTTTTTTCATCACCAGTGTCGCCTTGCCCACCTTCACCGTGAGTTCATCTTCAGCAGTGATCACAATTTTTTTGGCGGAATGGCTGCTGGTGTTGCCCACGGAAATAGAGCGGTTCTTGCCGACGTTCTCCGACATGTTCAGGCCCACTGCGAGGGATCTGCTGGCGCCAACTTCTTCTGCCTTGATCGCCGCCACGGTTTCGTTCATGGCCGCGCCCACCGTTACTTGATACAGCCCGCCGATGGTCAGTTCCTTAGCGGCACCGATGGTTTCAGCGCAATTAATAGCGACCGTTTCCGTTTTGTTGTTGCCCAAGGTGATCGTTTGGTTGCGCGTCACGGCCAGCGTCTGGTTGGCGCCGATGGTTTTGCTTTCGTCCGAACCTACCGTTACCGTGCGCGTGCTGCTCACTGTCAGCGACTGGGCGTTCTGCACCTGGCCGGTTTCATTGTTGGCCACCACATAATTCCAATCCTTGCCCGCTTTTAAATACACCTCTTCCGCGCCACCCTTGTCATCGAAACGCAGTTCGTTGGCATTACCGCTCTGCGTCAGCCAACCGGATTGCGTCGACGTGTATTTGGGACCCTGGCTGTCCTTGTTGTAGAGCGCGCCCACCACAATGGGACGATCGGAATCGCCGTTGACGAAATCCACCAGCACTTCCTGACCTTCCCGTGGCACGAAACTGGCACCCCAACCACTGCCCGCATAACCCTGCAGCACGCGCAACTTGCAGCTGTTGTGTTCGCTGTCCCAGGGAAATTGCACCCGGACCATGCGTTGCGGATCCGCATCCGCTGCCGAGCCCGACGCGCTCAGGCTCATCACCTTGGCGGTTTGCGGGCCGGGCATTTGCCGTTTCAGTCGTTGCCGCGGCGGCCGAATCGGCGCCGTGACCGGCACACACTGAAAATCATTGCGGTAACTGTCCGGCTCATCCGCGCCGTTATTCGCCTGATGCCAAACCTCGGTCAATAGATATTTACCCGATTCCGAACTCACCGCATGCACCAGTTCAAACCGGGCACCGCTGCGAAATCCCATACAGTTGGATTTTCCGGTTGCCACATCGTGCTGGAATTCCAGTGTTTCCATCCAGCTTTGCGTCAGCAGTTTGTTATAGTCGGCATCGAAATCGTGACAGCTCTCACCGCTCTTGAAGTTGTAACCGCCATAATGCTGCACGCTCGCCACTGCGGGCACCTGGGAAAATTTGGAGGTGGTGGGAATGCGTTGACGATAGAAAT
>DATLII010000164.1:0-23608 GCA_035539495.1 Dongiaceae bacterium | reverse complement strand
GCCTGATGTTTCGACCGTTGCTAATACTTGCGTAAGGCTCAGCGCGGCAGTCGAATGCGGAAGCAGGCGCCGCCCAAAGTTGTCGAGCGATCGATTTCCAGTTCGCCCCCGTACGCGGACACGATGTCGGCCACCACTGCTAACCCTATCCCCTGCCCTGGCGCCTGCTCGTCGCGTCGCACACCCCGCTGCAGAATGGCTTCCCGATCTTCAGGCGCGATACCGCCACCGCTGTCCTCTACCGTGATACGGAAAAGACGCTCATCGTTGGAGGCACTGATCCGCACCGGAGATGCGCCGTGTTTGCAGGCGTTATCAAGCAAGTTGCCCAACAGTTCGAAGGCGTCGCCTTCCTCACAGGGAATGCGAATACCGTCCGCCAGATTGGTTTCAAACTGGGGCGGCTGGTCTGCATAAACCTTTTGCAGCACGGCGGTAAGTTTCTGCACCAGTTCCTGCAATGGTACGCCCTGGGACGCCAGCGCTGGCGCGGTCGACAGTGCACGCCGCAATTGATAGCTGACGATCTCGTCCATGCGACTGATCTGTTGCTGCAACAACGGCGTGCTCTTGTCGGGGTCCGACAGATCCAATCCACGCATTACGGCCAACGGCGTTTTCAGGCTATGCGCCAGGTCGCCCAGGCTGTTCTTATAACGCTCGCGCAATTTGCGTTCGTGCCCCAGCAACCGGTTCAGGTTGATTACGATCGGCACCACCTCCGCGGGATAGCGACCATCAACCGCGTCGCGCTCGCCATTTTCGATCGCTGTCACTTCTGCTGCCAAGGCAGAAAAAGGCCGGAAGCCCCAATACAACAGCAGGAAGGTGATGACCACCGACGCCACAATCAAACCGCCGAGCCAGCTCCACAGCGTGGTTTCAAAACCGCGGATCTGCGCTTCGTAGGGCGCACCGGTTTCCCACACCACAAAGATGAAGGGCAATTCCTTCTTGCGGTATTCCCAAATCACCGTGAAGCGCATGCGATAGAAATGTTCGCCGTCTTCGTTGAATTCATCGAAGATCCAGGTACCGGGATCGGGCTTCATCCCGGAAAATTGCCCTTTGCCCAAATAGGATTGCGAAAGCCATACGGCCTCGCCACCCCCAACCACTGAGGCAAATAGGCCTGACTGCAACTGATTGAAGCGGGGCTCCGCCAGCATCTGCGGCAGGATCAGCTTGCCGCTTTTGAATTCGGCTGCTGACATCAGGCTATACACATGCAATTTGAGCTGCTCGCGAGCGCGATCGCGCATAGCGGCGTCGAACGACTGACGCAGAATCCAGCCGGCACTGAGGGCAAACAGCGCCAGGATCAGCGCAGTGACGAGCAGGAAACGAACCTTGAGTGATGCCAGGGGTCAAGCCTCCAACGCGAAACGGTAGCCCCGCCCGCGCAAGGTTTCGATGGGTTTGAGCACATTGTCCGGATCGAGTTTGCGGCGCAGACGGCCGACGAAGACTTCCAGCGTATTACTGTCGCGATCGAAATCCTGGGCGTAAATATGCTCGGTAAGCACTGTCTTCGACACCACTTCCCCCGGACGCAGCATCAGATATTCCAGCACTTTGTATTCGTAGGTGGTAAGTTCGATAGCGACGCCGTTAACGCTGACGCTCTGGCCGGCGGTGTCGAGCACGATGGGGCCAATCTCCAACACCGGACGAGCGTGACCAGCGGAACGGCGAATCAGCGCATTCAAACGCGCCAGCACTTCTTCCATCACGAAGGGTTTCACCACATAGTCGTCGGCGCCCGCTTCCAGACCTGCGACTTTGTCCTGCCATTGGCTACGGGCGGTCAGCACCAAAATCGGGAAATTGCGCTTTTCACCGCGCAAAGCACGAATCAGATCGATGCCGTTGAGCTTGGGCAGACCTAGATCGATGATGGCGACGTCGTAGGAAAATTCATTGCCGTAATACAGCCCTTCCTGGCCATCCGCGGCAGCATCCACCGAATAGCCTTTTTTTTGCAGCGCCGTCACCAATTGCTCGCGCAGATTTTTTTCGTCTTCTACCACCAGAATCCGCATTGTCGTCAGCCACCCACCGCGCCGGTCTGTCCATCCACTGTCATGGTTTTCATTCGCCCTTCCCGCAGCAGCACTTTTACCCGGTATTGGGGGCGGCCGTTGCGTTCCACTTGATCCACGCCCAGTACACGGCCACCAGTGGCGCGCTCCACTGAACGTGCTGCTGTGGCGGAGTCGATCCGCGGGCTGCGGGAATCCGTGTTGTTCCGATCATAACGTGAGTCGGAACGAGAGCCAGAGCGTTGATCATCACGCTGATCGTAGCGCTCGTCATAACGCCGATCATCACGCGAGTCATAGCGGGAATCATTGCGCCGGTCCGAGCGGTTGTCGTAACGGTTGTCGTACCGATTGTCGGAACGGCTATTCGAGCGTTGATCGTCGCGATAAACACCGCGGTCATCGTAGCGCTGATCATAACGGCGATCATCATAGCGACGGTCGTCGTTGCGCTGATCACGGGAGCGATTATTGGCGCGGGCGCCGGGTGAGTCCCGCTGATCGGAGCGATTGCCGCTGGCATTGCCGGACGGATAATTGCGGTTGTCGTCCTGGTAGCGCCGGCCGACGGATCTGCCCCGGTTGGAGTCCTGCCGATCAGAATGGTTGGAATGAGAACGACGATCCTGGCGCTGATCCGATTTGTAGTCGTCGTCCTGGGAATAGAAACGGGCTTCAGCACCTTTATCCCGCGCCTGCACCGGCAGACAGAACAGACAGGCCGCCAGCAACACCAGCCAAAACCGGGAGCGACGCCGTGCCTGTAAATGTAGTGCCTGCAAATACGGGATGATGTCCTTCAACGGGGCCTCGACAGGGTTGCGACAAACGTCAAAAGGTGGATTGTCGGTACATGCGCATTTTCACGCACGCAATCTGAACATTCTCTGAATTGGGCGCCCGCCTATGAAGCTGATATTGCTGCATGCAGATTGTGATGCTTCAGTGGAATCGCGAAAATACACACCAATTCATCAGGTTAGTAACGCAACGCAATTATGGCACAGGCTATGCTTTGATGCAGGTGTAAGGGTTCGCAAAGCAGAATCCCTACCAATCACTTACTTCATCAGGACATGCTGGAGGTACACCATGACTATCAAGGAATCCGCCCACCTGTTGTTCGAAATCACTCATCCAGATCAGGCAGTTTCGTTCGCCGCGCTGAAAGAATATCTGGAAAATATGTATTTCGGATAGCGACCCTCCGCAGCCTTCCCTTCTAAACCTGCCCTTTCAAAGGGCCTAGAAGGTAAAAAGCCGGCCTTGTGCCGGCTTTTTTATTGCGTCGATTTTTGCACAGCTTCCCATTGCGCCGGCTGTGCTCGATGTAACGGCTCCCATTCCGACCCCCTACCTTTTGCACCTTTCGCTATTTCCTTTATGGGCCTCGCTTTCTTGGGTTTGACAGTCGCATGACTGCGGCGTAGGATTGTTTTGTCTAAGACAACAATTGGACAAAAAACATTATGCACTCCAAAGCGCCCGTGGCCATCAGCCGCTGCCTCCTAGGCGATAGGGTACGTTACAACGGCGATCACAAGCACAACCGTTTCTGTACCGGAGTACTGGCGGACTATTTTGAATTCTTGCCCGTATGCCCTGAAATACAGGCTGGAATGACGGTTCCGCGCAAGCCTATCAGACTGGTTCAAGGTCATGATCAGCATCACCGAGCGCTGGAATCCGACAACGCCGCTGTCGATCATACGGACTCTCTAATTGAACAGGCGCGCATTTTTGTCCAGGACAACCCTACTGTCGCAGGGTTTATCGCCACGCCCAATTCTCCGAGCTGCGGCCTCTTCACCGTGAAGCTGTACCTGCCCAATGGCAATCCGATTAATAAAACCAGTGGGCTGTTCAGCGCCGCTTTGCGCCAGTTGAATCCCCTGCTGCCGATGGAGGAAGCAGGCCGACTGAACGATATCGGCTTGCGGGAAAATTTCATCCTCCGCGTTTACACCTACCATCGCTGGTTGGCGTTGAACCGGCAACCGCTCACGGCAGGTGCTCTGGTGCAGTTCCATACCCGGCATAAATACCTGGTGCTGAGCCACAGCCACGATGCCTATAAAAGCCTGGGTCAATGGGTGGCCCGCGCCGGCAGCGAAGATCCGGCAAAACTGGGTGACCGCTATATCCAGACATTGATGGATGCGATTGCCACACCCGCACCTCGCGGCCGTCACTGCAACGTTCTGCATCATCTGATGGGTTATTTGAAAAAGCGCATCAGCAGCAGCGACAAGCAGGAGCTGCTCTCGTCCATCGAACATTACCGGCAGGGTATCGTGCCACTGATTGTACCTCTGGCGCTGCTGCGCCATCACTTCGAGCGCTGGTGTGACCAGCAGCGCTATGTATTGGAGCAGTTTTACCTGGACCCTTACCCATTCGAGCTGGGACTGCGCAGCCAAGTGGTGAAACCATGACAACGGCCGTCTGGTTCCGCAGCGATTTGCGATTGCAGGACAATCCCGCCCTGTACGCAGCCTGCCAGCACCCAGGGCCTGTGGTGGCGATCTATCTGTTCACGCCGGAACAGTTCGCAGCGCATGACGTGGGCCTGGTGCGGCAACGCTTCCTCATCGAAAACCTGATGTGCCTGTCACGGGACTTGGCGAAAATCGGCATCCCGCTGCTGGTGGAACGTTGCTCTCGTTTCGATGACAGCGTGCTGACGCTGGTAAATCTGTGCCATCAGCACCGGATCATCCAGCTGCATTTCAACGAAGAATACGAATTGAATGAGCAACGTCGCGATACCACCGCGTTCCTGGCACTGCATCAATCCGGCGTCAGCGTGCAACGGCACCAGGACCAGGTACTGCTGGCACCCGGTTCGGTGATGACAGGACAGGGCAGCCCATTCCGGGTTTTCACACCATTCAAACGCGCCTGGCTTCAACTGGCCCGACGTGATGCTGTGCAGCCGCTACCAGTGCCACGCAAACGCGCACCTGCGCCGGTGATACCCACTGCGGCCGAGAGCTTGGAACACTGGGTGCCAGCCCAACCGGCGAATGCATTCTGGCCGGCTGGCAGTAAGCAAGCGTTACGTCGCCTGGACCAGTTCGTGGCATCCCGTATCGAGCAGTATCAGGCGCAGCGGGATTTTCCCTTGCTGGACGGCACCAGCCAACTGTCTCCCTACCTGGCAGTAGGCGCTCTATCTATCCGCGCCTGTTTTCACGCCGCGCTAAATGCCAATCGCTTCGAATGGGATTCGGGCAATCCCGGCATCCAGACCTGGATCAGCGAGCTGATCTGGCGCGAGTTTTACAAACATCTGATTTTCAATTTCCCGGACTTGTGCAAGGGCCGTGCATTCCAGCCCGCCACCGAGGCCGTGCGCTGGCAGCGCAATCCCACGCTGCTGCTGGCGTGGCAGGAAGGTCGTACGGGCTTCCCGATCGTCGACGCTGCCATGCGTCAATTGTCGTCGCTAGGTTGGATGCATAACCGCCTGCGCATGGTAACGGCCATGTTCCTCACCAAGCATCTCTTCATTCATTGGCATGAGGGCGAGCGCTGGTTCATGCAACACCTCATCGACGGTGATTTTGCCGCCAACAACGGCGGCTGGCAGTGGAGCGCCTCCACTGGTGCCGATGCGGCTCCCTATTTTCGCGTGTTCAATCCCACTCGCCAGTCGGAACGTTTCGACGCGGACGGTGGCTTCATCCGTCACTGGCTGCCGGAGCTGAAAGGCCTGACCGGCAAACAGATCCACGATCCGACGCCGATGGAACGGCAGCTGTGCGGCTATCCCCAACCCATCGTGGATCATCGTGCAGCGGTAGATCGAATCAAGCAGGAATTTCAGTCTATCAAGGGACTGGTGCTGGCCTGAAAACAAGAACAGCTGAACAGGAAAACGGAAAAAACATGAACAGCATCGGAACCGGCATTCGTCTCTGGTTCGATTCAGAAGCGGCCGAGGTGAGCGACAGCGAAGCGGTGAGCCAGGTGCGCTGCCTTCCGTTCGTATTGTTGCACTTGGCTTGCCTGGCAGCATTATGGACCGGCGTCAGCACGTTCGCGGCACTGTTCGCTCTCGGGTTTTTCTGGCTGCGCATGTTCGCCATCACGGCGTTCTATCACCGCTACTTTGCCCACCGCAGTTTCAGCACGTCGCGTGCAGCACAATTTGCGTTTGCGGTAATAGGCAACATGGCAGCCCAGCGCGGCCCGCTTTGGTGGGCTGGCCATCATCGTCACCACCATCAGCATTCCGACCAGCCGGAAGATTTGCATTCGCCAGTGCAACGCAGCTTCTGGTGGTCGCACGTGGGATGGTTCACCTGCGATGCCTCGTTCAAAACCCCTTACCACCGCATGCGCGATTTTGCCCGCTTCCCCGAGCTGGCGTTCATCAATCGCTACGACACGCTGGTGCCGGCCTTGACCATGCTGGCGATCTTCGTTCTGGGCGAACTGTTGGCAGCCTCCGCTCCCACGCTTCAAACCAATGGGCCGCAACTACTGGTGTGGGGGTTTTTCATTTCTACCACCGCGCTGTTCCATTCAACGGTGACCATTAACTCCTTGGCTCATGTCTGGGGACGCCGCCGCTTTCCCACAGGCGACAACAGCCGCAACAACCTGCTGCTGGCGCTAATCACTTTGGGAGAGGGATGGCACAACAACCATCACCGCTACCCGACGTCGGCCCGCCACGGGTTTACACGTTGGGAAATCGACATCACCTATCTGTTGTTGCGGGTGCTGGAAAAATTGGGCGTGATCTGGGCATTGCGGCCGATACCCGCTCATATACGACAGGAAATGCACGCGCTGAAGATCGCGAACCAATGAATCGGGCGGAGGACGAAACATGACGATCAACAGAATTGCCGTGGTGGGTGGCGGAATATCCGGCCTGCTGAGTGCGCTGCTGCTACAACACAAATACCAGGTGACACTGTTCGAGCAGAACGATTACCTGGGCGGCCATACTCACACCGTGGATGTGGAACGCGATGGCCGTCACTACCCGGTGAACACAGGTTTCATCGTCTACAACGATTGGACTTATCCTAACTTTATTCGCCTGCTGCAACATCTGGGCGTGGCGACAGAAAAATCCAACATGAGTTTCAGTGTCCGTTGCGACCGCAGCGGTCTGGAATACAACGGCACGACACTCAACAGCCTGTTCTGCCAGCGCAGGAACCTGCTGAGCCGCCGCTTCTGGCGCATGGTGAACGATATCGTGCGATTCAATCGCGAAGCCTCGCGGGCGCACCTGAATGGCAGCCTGGATCCCGCAATGACACTGGGTGACTACCTTGAGCGTCATGACTACAGCGACGCGTTTGTACGCTATTACATTGTTCCCATGGGATCTGCCATCTGGTCGGCGCCCGAAACTGACATGCTGCATTTTCCACTGGCTTTTTTTGTGCGCTTCTTTCACAACCACGGCATGCTGTCAGTGGACCAGCGACCTCAGTGGCGAGTGGTGAGCGGAGGCTCCCGCCGTTATGTGACGGCATTGAAACAGCAGCTGCGGGGGCCGGTGCACACCGAGCGACGCGTAGAACAAATCGAGCGTTTTCAGCAAGGCGTTCTGCTGCGCGATAGTCTGGGTCAACAGCAACCGTTCGATGCGGTGGTGCTGGCCTGCCACAGCGATCAGGCGCTGGCATTGCTGGCTCAACCGAGCGTCGATGAGCGCGAGATTCTAGGCGCGATACCGTATCAAGAAAACGATGTGGTATTACATACCGACACTCGCCTGCTGCCACAGCGCCGGCTGGCTTGGGCCGCCTGGAACTACCGCATTCCCGAGCGGGCGGAGCAGCCGGTGCAGCTCACCTACAACATGAACATCCTGCAGAATTTCACCGGAAACGTACCCTTCTGCGTCAGCCTGAATCAAAACGATCGCATCGCATCGGATCAGGTGATTGCCCGCTACCGCTATAGCCATCCCGCGTTCACTCTGGCGGGCATGAAAGCGCAACAGCAGTTCGGCCGCATCAATGGCCAACAACATACTCATTATTGCGGCGCCTACTGGTTCAATGGTTTTCATGAGGACGGCGTAAACAGTGCGATTCGCGTTGCGCGTGGTCTGGGTGTGGCATTCGACGAGGTGATCGCGCCATGCGCAGCGCACTCTATGAAGGCGTCATAAATCATCATCGGCGCCTGCCAGCCGCACACAGCTTCCAGTATCCGCTGTTCATGCTGTACCTGCATCTGGATGAGTTGGAGGAGCTGTTTGCGCTGTCGCCATTATGGTCGCGGGAACGTTTCAACTGGGCCAGTTTTTTTCGGCGCGACTTTTTGCACCCACATATTCCGGATCTGCGAGATGCCGTGCGGCATGAAATCCGGAAGCAAAGCGGCCAGCATTTCGACGGCGACATTATCCTGCTTACGCATGTCCGCTATCTGGGTTACTGCTTCAATCCCGTTTCTTTCTACTACTGCTTCGAGGGTGATGAACTGACCTGGATTCTGGCGGAAATCAACAACACGCCCTGGAATGAACGTTTCTGTTACCTGCTGCGCTGTGATGGCGGGCAATCGCAGCACACCTTCAACTTCAACAAGGCGTTTCATGTGTCGCCGTTCCTGCCCATGAACATGCAGTACGAATGGCGTTTCAACACGCCCGCGGATCGGCTGTCGGTGTTCATGCGCAACCGGCAGGGCGACGACGAGATCTTCACTGCGGCGCTGGCCCTGCAACGCCAGGAAGCCACCGCAAGCGCGCTGAATCGGATTTTGCTGCGCTATCCCGCTGTCACCCTGAAAACAGTCGCCGGCATTTACTGGCAAGCGTTCCGCCTGTGGCTGAAGCGCACGCCGTTCCATGACCACTCCATTACTCACGAGGTTACTTCCCATGCAAACGTCGACACTCGGCAACGCGCCCCTGAGCACCACTGACCGTTTTTGCCGCCAACTACTGCTGAAAGCGTTCCAGCGCATCGACTGGGGTACGCTGATAATTAGCGATGCCGAGGGAGAATTTGTCTGTCGCGGCCAGCTCGATGCAGGGCTTCTGGAAGCACGCATCAATGTGCACGACACCGCCTGCTACCGCGATCTGGTCTTCGGCGGCAGCATTGGTTCGGCGGAAGCCTATATGACCGGTGACTGGACCTCACCCGATCTCACGGCGGTAATCCGTTTCATGTCGCGCAACCTGGCTGCGCTGAATCGGATGGAAAGCGGCCTGGCCCGCCTGAGCCGCCCATTGCAACGGCTGCACCACTGGAGTAATCGCAACACGGAAAAAGGAGCGCGGCGCAACATCGCCGCCCACTACGATCTGGGCAATGATTTGTTCCAGCTGTTTCTGGATTCCACCATGACGTACTCCGCCGCCATTTTTCGTGGTCAGCACTGCACGCTGGAGCAGGCATCGCTGACCAAACTGGATCTCATTTGCCGGAAGCTGAATCTGCAACCCGACGATCATCTGATCGAGATCGGCACCGGTTGGGGAAGCTGTGCCATCCATGCCGCCACTCAATACGGCTGCAAAGTTACCACCACCACTCTGTCGCAGCAGCAATATGACTATGTCAGCGAGCGTATCCGCACTCTGGGACTGGAGGATCGCATCACCCTGCTACTGGAGGATTACCGCGACCTGCAGGGCCAATACGACAAACTGGTGTCGATTGAAATGGTAGAGGCCGTGGGCCACCAGTATTTCGGAACGTATTTCGCTGCTCTCGGCCGCCTGCTGAAACCGGAAGGGCTTGGTTTAATCCAGGCGATCACCATCGATCACGTCCGCTACCGCGCCGCCGTCAAAACAGTGGACTTTATCCAGCACTACATTTTCCCCGGCTCCTGCATTCCCTCGATTACTGCCCTGCTACAGTCCTGCAATGCCAACAGTGACCTGGAGTTGATCCATCTGGAGGACATCGGCCCTCATTACGCGCGCACACTGCGGGAATGGCGCCACAATTTTTTCCGCAACATCGAGCAGATTAGGGCGCTAGGGTACAGCGAGGAATTCATCCGTCTGTGGGAGTTCTATTTCTGTTACTGCGAGGGCGGTTTCGAGGAACGGGTGATCGGCGACGCGCAACTGCTGTTTGCCCGGCCGGGCTATCGCGGCCCGTCCGTGGTGGATTGGCTATGACGGGCGCCACTGCGCTGGTTAGAATAGGCGATCCATCACAGAGGAATGGCGTGTGCACTCGATTCAATCGGTAGCGGAACGGACCGGGCTGTCGCCGGATGTCATTCGCATCTGGGAGCGACGCTATCAGGCCGTGGCACCGGACCGTACGGCATCGAACCAGCGCCTCTACAGCGACGTGGAAGTGGAACGGCTGACACTGCTGAAACAGCTCACCGACAACGGCCGCCGTATTAGCGCAGTGGCCAACCTCAGCAACGAGGAACTGCGTCAGATCGCCGCGCTGGAGCCGGCACGGGCCCGATTACAAGCGATGGTCTCCGAGGTCGATTCCCGCGCCTTGGAGGAGCAGGCGCTCAACGCCATTTTGCAATTGGATGCTGTCCCCTTCGAACGATTACTGGAACGCGCGCTGGTGAGCATGGGTTCGGTGGGATTCATGATGCGGTTTGCCGGACCCTTGCTAGTGACCGTGGGCAATCTGTGGCGATCCGGCGCCATGCGCACGTGCCAGGAGCATTTTGCCAGCGCTCATCTGCGCTCCTTCCTGGGACGCTACATGCTCGATACCAACACCGATCCGCTTGGGCCACGTATCGTGATTGCGACATTGCCGGGACAGGCTCATGAGCTCGGCGCCACCATGGCGGCCGTGGTAGCAGCCCAATCCGGCTGGAATGTGCTGTATTTGGGCGCCAATGTGCCCATCGAAGAAATTGCATTTGCGGCAGACTGCAAGGATGCCCGCGCAGTGGCGATTAGCCTGAGTTACCCGCTGGATGATCCGCGTATACCGTCGTTATTGCGAGAATTGAGGAAAAAACTGCCAGAGGCAACGCGTCTGATGGTCGGGGGTATTGGCGCCGCGCAACACCAAGTTTTGCTGGAGGAGCTGCAAGCACTGCAGGCAATCGAACTGGACCAATTATCGGGCCATCTCGACCGCCTGCGTTAACATCACGTCAGGGCACTCGCATTACTTGCTGCCCATTAATCCCCGCACCGTATTCAACAAGTCGGCTGGCAGAACCAGCGTTTTTGCATTCGGCGACGTCGCGATTTCCGACAACGATGTAATGTACTTTTCCCCCAGCAAGTAGGTCACCGGCAACGAATCACCCTTGATGGACTCTGTCACCAACGTAATGGCATCGCGGCTGGCGTTGGCCAGCACGACTTGCGATTCAGCGTCCTTACGGCTGGCTTCCAAACGGCCTTCCGCCTGCAGAATCGCCGCCTGCTTTTCACCTTCGGCCTTGGTCACCGCTGCGCGACGCTGACGTTCTGCCGCTGCCTGTTCTTCCATCGCGCGCTGCATGGTTTCCGAGGGTTTGATGTCCTGGATTTCCACTGTCTTCAGCACGATGCCCCAGTCGGCGATGTCGTCAGAAATAGCGGTCTTCAATTTTGCCTTGATCTGGTCTCGGGATGACAGCGCCGAGTCCAGCGTCATTTCACCCACGATGGCACGCAGGGAAGTTTGCACCAGATTGCGAATCGCCAGAATGTAATCCTCAACGCCGTACACCGCTTTTTCCGGCGTCACGATATTGATGTAGGCCACCGCGTTCGCCAGCAGTACCGCGTTGTCGGCGGTGATCACTTCCTGCGACGGGATGTCCAACACGATGTCTTTGGTGGTGATGCGATATGACACGGTATCGACGTAGGGAATAATGACGTTGAAACCCGGATTCAGCGTTCCGTGATACTTACCCAGCCGCTGCACGATATATTTGGTGCCCTGCGGCACGATCCGGATGCCCTTGCCCAATGTGACGATGGCCAGGCCCGCCAGGAAAACGACTACGATCAATGCTTCCATTATCTGATCCTCTGTTGGTCTTGAATTCAGTTGGTTTGAAACGATTGCTTATCGCTGCGGCCGCACGATCACGGAATTGCCGGACAACTCAGTGACCGTCACGCGGTCGCCGCTAACAAGCTTGCCTTCGCAAATAAAATTCCATTCGTCGCTGCCCATGATGGGGGCGGGAAATTTCAGCAGGCCGCGCCCGCTGCTGGCGTCGTGGCGTATCACAATACCGGCCTGGCCGATAATGGCTTCCCGCGACATGCCCGCCAGCGTGCGGTCGCGCATGCGCGGTGAAACGAATTTATGCCACAGCGCCACGAACACTACGGACAGCGTCACCCATAGAAACAATTGAACAGTCACCCCCAGGGGTACCAGCAACATCAACAATCCGACCACCACGGCAGACGCGCCGAACCAGAGCAACACAAAGCTGGGCACAAAGACCTCCAGCCCCGCCAACAGCAGACCTGCCACAATCCAGTGCCAGTAGGCCAGGTGGGTGTTAAGCCAATCAATCATGGGACAGCGCCTTTGCCAAACGGATGAATGCGGCCATCAAGCCGCGCCAAGTGGCTGAAGTATAAACACTCCTGGCTCAAATTGCCCCGATTGGGCTGCCGGTTGGCCTGGAACCGGCTATTCTTAGACAATCATTGTCTTTGGTTTCCGGTCACCGCATGCGCCTACCCGGCTACTTGCTCTCGCCTTTGCTTGCCTTTGTCCTGGCCACCCCTGGTGCCCAGGCGGTGACTGTTTACAAATTCCGCGACTCCCAAGGCATAGTGACGTTCACCGACCAGCCCACCAAGGGCGCGCAGGTGCTGAAGTACGGCGACAGCTTCGTGGAGAAGTTCGATACCCGGGTGCGCATCGAAACCCGCAAGCATCCGCAAGGCGAGGAACTGGTGCTGGTGAACGATCTGTATGCGCCGGTGGAAATCGATGTGCGCCTACAGGATGTACGCAATGTCGTTGTCGCCAGCCGTCAGGTGCGTCAGGTGGTGCCGGCCCGCTCTCGCACCACATTGCTGGATCTGAAACCCCAGGGTGCTGGCAGCATGCGTTACCGCCACCGCCTGCGCTTCGCCCTGTCTGATCCCGGCAGAAAGCCGGTTGATTTCAACTACCCTCTGCCCTGGGCCACTGGCCAGTACAAAGTGAGCCAAGGCCCCGGCGGACGTTTCAGCCATCAGGATGAAAAAGGCCGTTACGCAGTGGATATCGTGATGCCCGTTGGTACCCGCATCAGTGCAGCGCGGGGCGGCATGGTGGTGTCGCTGGATCAGAAACAGCGGGAACGTAACGGCAGCCGCTCGGGCAATTATGTGCGCATCCTGCACGACGACGGCACGATGAGCGTGTACCTGCACCTGCGCCAAAATGGCGTGTTGGTGAAAGAAGGTCAGCAGGTGAAGGCAGGCGACCCCATTGCCTATTCCGGCAATACCGGCAGCAGCACCGGGGCGCATCTGCATTTCGTGGTGCAGCGCAACGTGGGCCTGAATGTGGTATCGATCCCGTTCAAATTCCAGGATCACACAGGTGTGGCAAAGGTACCCAAGGTTGGGGAGTTTCTGGGGACCAGCGAGGTGGCGACACGCTGAGACACCTGCCCCATCCAATGCCTTACCGTTCTGCCTAGCCTCTCCTCCGTATATGACAATACCCTAACGGCGATATATCCGACCGTATATTGACAACAGCCCACGCTATATACAACCATGCATATCGCCTTTGCAACTGCGATGGACGCGGTCAAATCATTCAGGGGATATGCAGTGATAGCCTTATTGAAAACTCACAAAAAGAATCCTTTTTCTTCTTTGATTCTAGCCACCTGTGCGCTGCTGATGAGCGCACTGAGCCACGCCGGCGATGTACAGGTTTTCGCTGCTGCCAGCCTGACTGATGCGCTGACCGAGCTAAGCGACCAATACCAGGCCATTCACCCGAATGTCACCATCAAGAAATCCTTTGCCGGATCGTCGGCATTGGCCAAGCAGATCGAAAACGGCGCACCAGCGCAAATTTTCCTGTCGGCTGACAAGGATTGGGCTGACTACCTGCAACAACGCAACCTGCTGCAAGCCGACACCCGCAAAAATCTGCTGGGCAACCAACTGGTGCTGATCACACCGGTGGGCAAGGAAATCACGGTGGCATCTGATCCGAAATTCAATCTGGCCAGCGCGTTCATCGGTAAGTTCTGCACGGGCAATGTGGAATCAGTGCCCGTCGGCAAATACACCAAGCAAGCCTTTACCAATCTGGGTTGGTGGGATGCCATCGTGCCGCGCCTGGTAGGCACTGAAGATGTGCGCACAACACTGGCGTTCGTTGAGCGCGGAGAATGTGCGCTGGGCGCCGTGTACAGAACCGACGCCAAACTCAGTCAAAAAGTGACGGCGGTGGCCGAGCTTCCAGCCGACAGCCATCCTCCCATTATCTATCCCGGTAGCCTGGTGAAAGGTGCGGACGCTGAAGCCGCCGATTTCTGGAAATTTCTGCAAAGCCCCAACGCTGCTGCCGTTTATGAGCGCTATGGGTTCAGCGTGTTAAAGTAAGTCGCACCAAGATTTAGCCAGCAGTAACAAGTAAGGTGTAGGGTTGATGTTGACGGAAATGGAATGGCAAGCGCTGGCGCTTTCAGCCCGCGTCGGCCTGTGGGCCACAGTGGTTTGTCTGCTGCCAGGACTCTGGTGCGGTTGGCTGTTGGCTCGCAAGGAATTCGCCGGCAAACCCGTGCTGGAAGCCATTCTGTTTCTGCCCATGGTGTTGCCGCCCACCGTGCCCGGTTATTTGTTGCTGGTGCTGTTCGGTTCCCAAGGCGTGATCGGTAGCTGGTTGCTGGAACACTTCGATCTGCAACTGGCTTTCAATTGGAAAGGCGCGGTGCTGGCGTCCGCTACCATCGCTTTTCCATTGATGGTGCAAGCGGCCCGCATCGCCGTGCAGATGATCGACAGCCGCATCGAATGCGCGGCCCGCACATTGGGATCAAGCCCCCTGAAAATCTGGTTCACCGTGACATTGCCGCTGGCTCTGCCGGGCATCATGGTGGGTGCCATCATGGTGTTCAGTCGCTCGCTGGGCGAATTCGGCGCCACCATCACCTTCGTCGGCAACATCATGGGTGAAACCCAAACCCTTCCCATCGCCATTTATTCCGCCACCCATCAAATAAACGGCGACGCCATCGCCATGCGCCTGATCGGCATCTGCCTGTGCTTTGCATTCTTTGCCTTGCTGCTGAGCAATCTGCTGCAGCGTCGGGTGGAAAACTGGCTGGGGGTTCGCCGTGCTTGAATTGGACTTTTCGCTACGACGCGGGGATTTTCAGTTGCAGGCGCAGCACAACCTGCATCATCCGGTGACCGGTATTTTGGGTCCGTCTGGCGGCGGCAAGAGCACGTTGCTGGCCGCAGTGGCCGGATTGTTGAAACCGCACCAAGGCACGATCAGGCTGGACGGACGCGTGCTGTTCGACAGCGCCAGTCGCATTCATGTACCGGCTCATCAACGGCATATCGGCTTGGTATTTCAGGATCGCCAACTGCTGCCGCATTTATCGGTGCGCAACAATCTGCTGTATGGTTTTCACAATATCGCGCCGCATGAGCGCCGTTTTACGCTGGAAGCCGTGGTGGAATTGCTGGAGATCGGCTCGCTGCTGGACCGCAAACCGCGCACACTATCCGGCGGCGAGCAGCAACGAGTGGCGCTGGGTCGCGCCATTTTGTATTCCCCGCAATTGCTTTTGCTGGACGAGCCGCTGTCGGCTCTGGATGAGCGTCTGAAAAATCAGATTCTGGCGTTCCTACTGCGCATCAAGCAGGAGTGCGACATTCCCATGTTGTATGTCACCCACGCGGTGAGCGAAGTGCACTTTCTGGCGGATTGTTGTTACACGATGGAAGCGGGACGACTGAGCGTGTTGCAGGATGCGGACCCGGTGTCATCATCAGCCCACCGGCAGCGGCTCATGACGCAGTAACGCTGCCAGCTGCTGAAAATGCGGATCCGCCACCGCTTGTACGTCACTGCGCATTAGCTGGTAGATCTGCAGCACCTGTTCCCCCAACGGCGTGAGCCGCGCGCCACCGCCCTGACTGCCGCCCTTGGCGGTATCCACCAGGGGCGCGGTAAAACAGCGATTCATTGCATCCACCAATAACCAGGCGCGTCGATAGCTCATGTTCATCGCACGGCCCGCCGCCGAAATCGATCCGGTGTTATGGATCGTTTGCAGCAAATCCACTTTGCCAGGGCCTAGCGCGATTTCCTCCGCTAACATCAGACGCAACTGAATGCGCAGGCGGGCAGCGTCGGGCACAGCGGATTTTTTTGTTTTGCTGGTTGCGCGCGGCATAAGGCACCCGGTAGAAAAATGGGATGTTTACTATAACCGGTTTGCCCATACGCTAGCCAACCTGCAACTTTCGTCTCATTTCCCTGGCTTGGCTGTGGCCGGCGTCAGACGCAACAACTGTCCATTGTTTTCGTCGGTCAGCAGATAGACGGCACCATCAGGCCCCTGCCGCACGTCACGAATCCGCGACCCGATATTGATCCGTTCCTCACGCACCACTTTGTCATCGTCCAGATCCAGCCGCACCAGCTCGCCGAATTTCAACGAGCCAACCAGCAGATCGTTGTTCCATGCCGGAAACAGGGAACCGGTGTAAAAGGCCATGCCACTGGGTGCGATGGAAGGCACCCAATAATGCAGTGGCTGCTCCATTCCGTCCTTGGCGGTTTCACCGATTTTGCCGCCGCCGTATTCCTCGCCGTAAGTGATGGCAGGCCAGCCGTAATTCTTCCCGGCCTGGGTGATGTTGATTTCGTCACCGCCTTGGGGGCCGTGTTCATGGGTCCACAATTGCCCCGTTTGTGGATTCAACGCCGCGCCCTGCACATTGCGATGCCCGTACGACCAGATGGCTCCCAATGCGTCCGATTTGTTGACGAAGGGGTTGTCCGCCGGAATGCTGCCGTCGAGACGAATGCGAACGACTTTACCGTGATGCGTGTTTAACGTTTGGGCATCCGCCCGCTGGGAAGAACGATCGCCCAAAGTGATGAACAGATTACCGTCGCGATCGAACACCAACTGACCACCGAAGTGATGGCTGCTTTTGATCTTGGGTTCCTGCCGGAAAATAACCTTCAGATCGGACAGCGCATTTTCCTGCAAGGTTGCGCGCGCCACCGCCGTGCTGTTGCCGCCGTCGCCCGGTTCGCTGTAGCTGAAATAAACCCGGTGATTGTTGGCAAAGCCAGGATCCAGGATCAGATCGAACAGACCGCCCTGCCCGCCCACCTCAATTTTCGGCAAGCCCGCCAGCGGCTCACTCTTGCTGCCGTTGGATGAGACATAACGCACGGAGCCGGATCGCTCGGTCACCAGAATCCGGCCATCAGGCAGGAAAGCCATGCCCCAGGGATGATCCAGGTCATCCGTAACTGACGTGACGGTAATACCGGCCTCTACGGTGGAAAGGGCTTTGATGGGGGATTTGTCCGCGAAAAAATTGAAAGGATTGGCCGCCAGCGCAATGTCCGCGATCAATCCGGTACCCAGGGTAACAAGCAACAAACCTTTTTTCATGACAGCTTCCAGCAGCAATTGGCGATGTTGAAACAAAACATAGGCGGCAGTGAGCGTCAATAGACTTTAGGCAGCAAGAGCTGTTCCCTTGCAAAGCTGGGAAGGCAGAGGTTGGGCTTTGACGGCGCATTCATTTGCGAGTAGTTTCCATCAAGCATATTGATTATTTCTTTTGCATTGGGGGAACAACACATGTGGGACAAATGGGTCGCCAATAGCACGCCTATCACCAATTTATTTCAGATTTCGTCGTCTATCGTCACCTTATTGGGAATCGTTGGGCTGTATTTCGTGTACCTGCAATGGAAAGCCACCGAGGAAGATGTCGTCTTCAAATCGCAGGCCCAGATTTATGACAAGATGGTGGAGATCGACAAGATTTTCATAGAACGCCCAGAGGCGCGACTTTACATCTACAACAATCAAAGTCCTGAAGACGTGTATCCCTACGCCGACGCAAACCAGCTCCGGTTGGAACGAGCCAAGGCGGAGGCAGCAGCAGAAATGATGCTGGATTTCTTTGGTCAGGTGAT
This sequence comes from Dongiaceae bacterium, assembly GCA_035539495.1. GTDB lineage: Bacteria > Pseudomonadota > Gammaproteobacteria > Pseudomonadales > Ketobacteraceae > Ch67. The sequence goes on along the minus strand of DATLII010000164.1, from coordinate 5,487 downwards.
GCAGGTGCTACCCCGGCTAGGCCCCGCTGAAGCGGCCTGGGCTGCGTACATTCAGGATATCTATAAGTGCAGCCCCGTGTTGCGCGCTCTTTATAAAGAACGGGCACAGTGGTACAGCGATCTGAAAAACGAACAATCCATCGTCAACATCATCGAACGGGCCGAAGCAGATTTGAATCAAGGTAAAATTGCATGCGATCAGATCAAACTGCCCACGCAATAAGCGTGCACCGTGTAACCGGTATCGACGATCCCTGGTTCGATAAGGGTTTCTCGAAGCTGGACCAGTATTTCGGTAGCCGGGGCGAAATGGAAACGCGCGCGGTGATCGCGCAGCGCCTAAGGTGGAATCCTGCAGATCGCACTGGGGACTATTCCCAGCTGTATGAAATGGCTGTGCTGACTGATGCCGATAACGATATTGCCGCAGTAGGTGATTACAGCGTGATACTGTCTCGATCTGCCATCGCCTCCGGCCAGGCAGCCGTGGTTCATCTATCCCATATTTGGGTTAATCCGCACAAGCCGGGACGAGGCATCGTTAATCGTTTTATGCATGAATTAACTGTCGATGCAGCACGTCGCGCACTGCAGCAAGCGGAGCTGCCAATCACCAGCGCGATAACGCTAGCAGCCGAAATGGAACCCATTGTGCCGAACAATGAGGAGCGCCTGCGACGCATTAAGCGCTTTCTGCTGGGTGGTTTGCGTCTGGTAGACCCCACCACCCTCACGTATCTGCAGCCGGATTTCCGCACACCGGAGGATATCGATCGCAGCGGCGCCAGCCAACCGCTGCATCTGTACCTGATGTTGCGGAGAGTTGAACGGGAAACGGAGGCAGAGACCACGGTCGGCGAGATCCGTCACATTGCTCAATGCCTGTATCACATGTACGCACAAGGCATTCGCCCGCAAGACATGGCGCCGGCTTATCGCAGCCTGAATAATTACCCGCCCGACGACAGTCTGGTGCAACTACTCAATCGGCTACCGCGTCCACCGGCCTGACCCATAGCGTCTTGTTCGCAAGACGCTATTTCTTCTCTTCCGGCGCAACACCCGCCGCGCGCACCTGCATGAAACGCTGCAGAATGGAAAACCAGAACGGCGCCCCCAGAGAGATGGCAACAATACTCACCAGCAGGCCTGCCAGTTTCGAAAACCAATCTCCAACACTGCTTGGCAATGCGGCCCACCCGAATCGCAACCCTGTGGATTCCATCTGATCCGCAGCGCGGGCTAATGTATTCTTCGCCGCTTCAGTTTGTTCTTTCGCGGCCTGCACGCCACCAGCATCATTATTAACCTTGGCCTGCTGCGACAACACATCCGCTGTCTTCAATTGCTGTGCCGCCACTTCCACCATTTTCGCCCGCGCCTCGGGATCAGCCGCCAGCGCACTTGCAATGGCCATGGTGTCTACATTAGCGCCGACAACAAACACCGTTGCCACCGCCAGTGCCACATTTTGCGTATAGCGTTTGAACCAGCCCGTCGCACGGTCCATCGCCGCATTGAACTGTGCTTCCACGGCCTGGCGAAACTCCACCACATCTTCGCTGACTTGCGTCACCAGCGTATCCAACAAGCCTTTGATGCGATTGCTTTGCTTGTCGCCTGGCAAGGCTTCCACCGCAGCGCGTAGCGAATTGAATGAATCGGCACTGTTTATTGCATTGCCTGTAATAAGCAACGACTGCACTACATGCGCCACAATCGGGCCGGGAATATAGGACGGACGCCCCTGCTCACCTTTGCTCAACGCCTGAATCATCGGGTGCGCATAAAATGCATCGACAAACGATTGTCCCAGCGCCTGCTCGCCTGCCAAAAATTCCGTGAGCGCCGCCTCCAGATTCTTGCTGCGTACAGAAAACCAGGACGCAATAGCTTCCACCGCAGCCGTGCAGGCAATACCAAATACCAGGTAAACGGTCGCCAGCCCAATCAACACATCCAGCATTTCCAATCCAAACATGATGAATCCCCTTCCCTTTGGTTCGGTGGGGAGATTCTAGACTGTTTAGCGGCGAGAAAGACAGTGCTGGCCCGCCAGTTCAGATCAGGCGGTCCAGCACGGAAAGGAAATGCGCTATGAAAACAAACTATCGGAAGGCGTTTCAGTTAACCGGCGTTTCTGCGTTGAAGGTCACCGTGACCGGCGTAACGCCGTCCCGCAGCACACCTTTCAGCTCACCTTTGATCCAAACCTGACCACGCGAGGTGATGTTCAGGGTGCCGCTGGAAATTTCATTGAAATCCATCAGCGTGGTTTTCACCCAGTGCGCGCCGGAGAAAATTGCCATTACCCGTTCGTTTCCGTAGGGCTCAACCTTGTAGACGCCCTGCTGAAAACCGTTCTTCATATTGATGGTAATCACCAGAGGATTGCCCAGCACCTGGGTGCTCAATACCAACACCTCCCCTTGCGCCGTTTCCGAGAATTGCACGCACACCAGATTGGACGCCACCACATCCGGCAACAACGACGACTTCAACGTAAACGAGCCCATGTTGAACTGAGCGTTGACGTCCATTTTCTGGTAGTTGCGGATCTGGTTGTTGTACGTCCAGCGCAGGCTGTCGTTGTTCAGCACTTGCAGCGGCGCCAAATCATAATTGAAGCCAGCGTAACTACTGCCACTGAGCTTTATTTTGTCCACTTCGAAAGCGCGACTGCAGTCGGTCAGGTTGACGTCGGTTCCCGTGCCCTGAATCAGCACCGTGGAATAGAACGTCTCGCCCTGAAATTCCTCGGTCATGCGCCACAAGCCCTGTTTGTTGGCGCTGTTGGTGGCAACACGCGGTTTTTCTGTCGTGCCACCGCCGCATCCAGGTAGCAGCAAAGCTGCCGACAACACCACTACCGTCGCCCACAAACGGGTTATCTTGGATTGTGAAAAATTCGATTGCGAACAAGTTGATTTTGAAGAATCTGTTTTTGAAAACATTGCCATCAGCCTTTTTAATTGTTGTCGTGGGACAGCATCAAAAATCATTCTGCAGAATGTTTTCGATATTGCGTTCCGCCAGAGCAGAAATGGTCAGCGACGGATTCACCGCACCTGTATTGCCATTCACCATGGCGCCGTCCATCACATACAGTTTGTTGTAGCCCTTGAGTCGACCGTAAGCATCGGCCGCTTGCCCCAGAATCGCGCCACCCAACGGATGCGCGGTAAAGGAATCGTTTACGTCGGGCACGATGCCGGCCAATCCCGGCAATGTCAGGCTGGCGTCGCAAATGCGATTGTTCATGGCACGGGTGGCGGCCACCACATCAGCGTTACCGTTGCGGGGCCACAACAATTTGGTGGAATCCGTGGCAGCGTTGTACTGGAAGCGGCAGCGGTTGGTCATGTCAAAGCCCATGCCCAGCGAACCAATCGCGGTCAGGTTGATGGGCACATGCAATGCGTACCAGTTTTCCATGATGATCGGCATGCCGAAGCGCGTATCCGAAATGATGCTGGCGGACGGCGATGCCTGATACAGCCCTTGGAATTCACTCACGGTGCGCACCACGGCCGTATCGCCGTTAGTGCCCCAACCTTCACCCACGTATTCATTCAGATTGGGCAGATCACCCAGCTCGCGCGCGCGCAACAACAGTTCGGTGGAACCGATCGAACCTGCCGCCATAAACAGGTATTCGCACGCGATGGTGTATTCGTCGATCACTTCACCCATCGGATCGATCTGTTTGATGTCCACCAAATAATGGCCATTGGCGTCACGACCAATCCCACGCACCTGCATGCCGGGGTAAATGGTGGTATAGCCAGTGTCTTCGGCGAATTTCAGATAGTTTTGTGTGAGATCGTATTTGGCACCGTTACTATTGCCGTGGTTGCTTTCGCCGTAAATTGCAGACGGCCGCGCGCGATAATGGCATTCTTTGCGCACCACATCCCAGTTCCAGATGCCGTCAATGGGTTTTGGATCGTAGCCCGCCAATTTCACCTGTTTATCCCACACACGGGAATGACCGAACGACGGTTTGTAATACAAATCTTTCGGCAGCGGACTTAGCTTCAACATCTGCCGCACGCGCGGGTAATAGATGTTGTTCATCTCATCATAATTCACCGTATTGCCGAAGATCGCCTGAAAATAGGTTTTCTCGGGCTGAATCATCACGCCGGTGAATACTTTCGAGCCGCCGCCCACACAGGCGCCGCGCCAGATATCAATATTGTCGTATTCGGTCACATCCAGCACGCCGCCGAATTTATCGAACGAAAACGTGAGCCCGGTGAGATGCTTGGCGCTGGTACGATGCCAGAACGCCCGCCCATCCGGAAAAAAATCAGTGGAGTGAATTTTGCGCCACGGATCAATAGGCCAGCGGCAACCGCGTTCCAACACAGCGGTTTCAATGCCGGCCTTCGCCAAACGGTATGCGGAAATGGCACCGCCAAAACCGGAGCCAATCACAATGGCGCGTGTAAACGCAGGTGGACGTGATACAGGCGTGAATAACTCTGGCACCTGCGTGCGGTATTTTTCTTCCGGAGTGGTAGCAGCCAATGCGGATTCGAAGGGAGAAATGAGTGCTGTTGCTGCACCAGTGGCAACACCGGCTTTCAAGCTGGCTTTTAAAAAGTCGCGACGTTTCATTGTATTTTTTATCCGGGGGTCGGTTTGAAACTCAACGCAGCCTGCCATATTGAAAAACACCGTTGGCAAGCAAACAAAAATGGCGCGGACACCACACCACTTGCGGTGCATGCTAATGAAACGTTCGCGATTTGGATTGTTTATACGGGGTTATTTGGAAGAATGTGTGGCCCGAAAAAACCGAAGGGAATGTGCTGGAGTGAAGTGACCCTTGCAAAAGGACAAGAGTGCACTTCGATGGCCTGATTCAACTTGATGATTTAGCTTGCGGAACGGAAATACGAAAAATGATTGGCCAGATGCATGGCGTGCGCCAGTTCATATTCGGCTTGCGTTAACTCGCCATAAGCAAAGTGCGGCTGCCACTCACCTTTCCATTGCCGGAATGCGTCGACCGCACTGCGCAACCGCGCTTCCGCCACTGCATTATCGGTGATGCCATCCAGCGACGCCGCACCGGGAATCGGTTCCGCCAGATCGTGGGTCATGCGTCCGCGCCAAGCAAATACTTCATACGCCGCCGCGCCCACGGTGCTCTGAAACAGCGCGGATTTTGGTTGCGGGAAACCTGCCATGGAAAATTCGATGCTCTGCGCACAATGGGTCAGCGTTTGCGCCCAGTTCCAGGTGGTGAGGGAAACCGGCTCACCGGCTTGTGTCAATTGAGTCAACTCATTCAACCCTTCATCCAACGTCGCAAATTGCAATTCACGCGGTGCTCCATTCGCTTGACCCTGCGCATGGACCAACACGCTGGGTACCGCCAGCGAGGAACCCGCCGCCATCATGGTCTTCAAAAACCGCCGACGCGGATGATCAACGGGATTAACTGCCACTTGAATGAACGCCACTTGAATACCTCCA
>DATLII010000163.1:0-5630 GCA_035539495.1 Dongiaceae bacterium | reverse complement strand
GGCAAGGCTTTTCCTTCGAACAAACGCTGTCGGTTGTGGCCACCATGTTCTCCATCGGCAACGCAGCAACGCTGGGCAACTGGATTGTCAGCGGGCGGCTCGATCAATTTCCGAAACTGAAAATCGCGCTGGTGGAAAGCGGCATGGGCTGGATTCCGTTTGCGCTGGAAGCGCTGGAACACCAGTTCGACGAAATGCTGCCAGTCAAGTCGAACATCCTCAAGCGTCGCCCCTGGGAGTATTTCCGCGATCAATTCTGGGTGACGTTCTGGTTCGAGAAGATTGCACCCACCATGCTGCTGGAAACCATCGGCGTCAACAAAGTGCTGTTCGAAACCGATTTCCCGCATCCGACATCGCTGTACCCTGGCGTGCAGGAGCATATCGTGGATACGCTGGGCGGTTATTCCTACGGCGTGCGCCAGCGCGTGCTGGAGCGCAACGCAGCGGAGCTGTACAACCTGCCATTCTGATGGTTTGAACCACCCGTTAATCAAACAGGCCGACTCTTTGAATATGGCCGTTTCTTGAAACAGGGGATGGGATTTTCCATCCCCTTTCTTTTTGAATCGATGCGCGTCTTTGGAGTGCTGCTATAGCAACAACCATGACGCGAATTGCTGATGGGTAAACAACTGAACGACCATCAGCTACTGCGGTGGATTACAACAATTTCTGCCAGAACAGCGCCTTGCCCATGGCCGGATCCAGCTCATAGCCATCGAAGCCGAACTTCAGATACGCACGCTGGGCGGACTGGTTGCCTTCCAACACTTCCAAGGTAATTTTGCAGCAACCTTTTTTCCGCGCGATCACTTCTACTTCCGCCAGTAAAAGCGCCGCAATACCTTGGCCGCGAAAACGTTCATGCACCACAATATCGTGAATGTTCACTAGCGGTTTGCATTTGAAGGTAGAAAAGCCTTCGAAGCAATTGGCTAGCCCTGCAGGTTCACCGTTCACATAGCAGAGCAGGCTGAAGGCGTGGGGTAGTTGGCTCAGTGCAGTGGGCAGGTTGGCTTGCACATGCGCGGTCAGCGGTTGTCCGCCACCGGCTTCACCTGAGGCGTAATGGTTCAACAATGTCACCAGATCAACGCCGTGGCGAGGATTGTGGTATTCGACCAGAATGATTTCGGGTTTCATGGAATATCCTGATGGTCCGGGCGGGCAAGCGGGGCCAGACGTTGCAATTGTTCGTCGTGAAGATCGGTCAGCAGCAGCTCGCCTTTGTCAACATGGTGCTCGATCAAATCAAGCAGAGGCCCACGTTGTGACGACATGCAGGTTCCTGATTATTCGGTGGCGGCGGGGGATTGCTGCTTCTGCGCTGCTCCCTGCAATGCGTTTTTCAGCACGCCTTCCATTTCCTTCAGTTCCTGTTCCGCCTGTACTCTTTTTTTGCGGCCATCATCGGCAATCTGTAAGGATTCTTCGATAGTGGCAATCAGATTGGCATTGGCCAGTTTGATGGATTCCATATCGAACACGCCGCGCTCGTTTTGCTCGCGCACGGTGCGGTTGGCCTGGCGCAGATTTTCCGCATTCTGTGTCAGCAGTTCGTTGGTGAGATCATTCACCGCACGGATAGTGTTGGCCGCTTCCTGCGAGCGACCGATGGTGATGGCCTGCGCCAACTGCGTTTCCCACAACGGCACCGTATTCACCAAGGCGGAATTGATGCGGATCACCAGCGCCTTGTCATTTTCCTGCACCAAGCGGATCGAGGGCAGGGATTGCATCGTGACTTGCCGGGTCAGCTTCAGATCGTGCACGCGCCGCTCCAGATCATCGCGCACGGTGCGCAAGTCCCGCAGCTTTTGTGCCGCCAGCAGACTGTCGTTACTGGTAGCCGCCGCATCGCGGGCAAAGTTGGGAATGGTTTCATTATCCAGCTGACGCAATTTGGTTTCCCCGGCCGCGATATAGAAAGCCAGCTCGCGGTAGAAAGCCAAGGTGCGTTCGTACAGCTTGTCCAGGCTTTTGATGTCCTTCAATAGCACGGTTTCATGCTGCATCAGTTCCTGGCTGATGCGATCGATCTGATCGCGCACGCCTTCATAACGGGAAATAAATTCCGCCGCCGGCTTGGCCTTGCCCAGCAGTTTTTCCCACCAGCTTGGCGGCCGGTTTGGGTCCAGTTCGGTGGTGGAAAAACCGCGCAGCGACGTCACCATGTCCCGCAGCGTGTCACCCGCTTTGCCCATGTCCTTGTTGCGCACGCCGCCGAGCATTTCCTGACTGATCGCCTGCAGGCCCGATTGCGCCGCCGTACCGAAATGAATGACGGCATGAGAATCCAGGCGGTCCAGCTCCGCGACTTTCTGCGCCACCACCGCGCGGCCTTCGGCTGTTTGCAGCGCGTCGCCGTGATCCCAATCCTTGATTTCACTGCTCAGGGTGTCCAGCGCCTGTGTCAGTTCCACCAGGGACGGCTGACCTGGGTTGCGGGAATCAGTTGTACTCATAGGGTGTCCTCAACGTTCCTGTTTTTAGCGTTCCTATTATCAACGCTCTTGTCGAATGCGATCGCGCAGAACTTCCACTTCCACGTCCAGCTCGGTGCGGTCATTGAGCAGCAGGCTTTGCCGCTGCTGGATGAAATGCTGTTCCAAGTCCGTCAGCAGGCGCTCGTAATCGGCGTACTCGCGCAAGCCGGGATTACGCGCTTTCAACTGCGCCAGTTTGACGGTGGCATCGCGGGCACCCTGCAGGTATACCGCCATGAATTTACGCGAGCGCGGCAAGTCGCGCGGATCTTTTTCGATAGCCCGGAATACGCCGCGTGCTTCCTGCACCAACTGATCTACCCGTTGCTGCAGACGACGATCGGGAAAGGCGCTGGCCGCCACGAGTGTTTCCTCCATCAAGCGCTCACCCTGTTCCAACGCCTGCAGCAAACGATTGGCTTCCTGTTTGGAATAACCCTTCAAGCCTTTGGCCCGCAGTGGATCAACACCGAATGCAATGCTGTGCAACAACGTGGCCATGGCGGCATACACGCCGGCGGTCACCGGTTCGTTGAACAGCGGCAGAAAGCCCAGCAGGCTGGTCACTGCCACGCCCGCACCGGTCAGCAGCGACGCAAATAATTTGCGCGGAAATGCCGGCGGCTTGGCGACCTCGCGCGCTTCATATGCATGCTGCGCCTTCTGGCCTTCCAGCAGCAGCCAGGCCGACAGCAGAAATAGCGCCAGGCCACCGAAACGGCCCGCCATTTCAATCGCACTGCCGGTAACCGCAGAATACAACCCCATGAACATCAACGGCAGCGGCACCAGGAACATGGCACGTTCCTGCAACATCAGGCGGGTTTTAACGAAATACCGCGCCTTGCGGAACAATTCCTCGGGCGTGGGCTCCGGCGTCTGGCGGGTTTTAGGGCTCACGAAGCCCCCCCGAATATTACGATCAGTAAAATGATCACCAGCAGGAAAAAAGCCAATCCTCGTATGAACACTCCGGCCATCTTTACTTCCTCCGTGGTTGCGCTGGTGTTGCTGCAATTGCGGGTCATTATGCCACAGGCCGGGGCTTGGGAAGGGAAGAAGGGTTTATCGGTTGGTTAAGACTTGCCCGGCGGTTGCTGCAGGCATTGCCAGTGACCGGTGGGTGGCGCATGCTGTCGCCGTCTTCCCCAGCTGGATTTGTTCGCCCGCATGAGCGTCGTTGCCAAGAAAGTATTCCTTTCCCTTTCGCATGCCGGCTCGAAAGCCTGCCTGCTGTTGCTTGCCCTTGTTCTGCAATGGGTACCTAGCGCCAGCAGCGGAGCTGAAGCTGTCATCACACTGAAACGGGACGGACAGCAGTGGCGCTTCAGCGCGACACAATTACTTCAACGCAAGGATGCCATCGATATCAATGTGCCGGCCGACGTGGCCTATCGCCACCCCATGCAATTCCGCGCGCTGCCCCTGGCCAATCTGTTGCGCGAGCAGGGTTTTACTGAGCAGGGCACTTTGAACTTTCAGGCGCTGGACGGATTTACCGCGCCCATCGACGCCGCTTTAGTGCTAGCGCAAACCGGTCCGCAAGCCTGGCTGGCGGTGGAACCGTCGGATTCGCCCTGGCCAAAACTGTCGCCAGATGGCGCCAGCGCCGGGCCGTTTTATCTGGTGTGGCAACAACAGCCAACCGGCGGCGTGCCGCAGGAACAGTGGCCATTTCAAATTGAGTCAATCGAACTGACCGTGGCACCGGAACAACGTTTTCCCATGATCCTGCCGGATCTGTCCTTGCCCCGTCATCATCCAGCCTGGACAGGATTTGCGGTATACAAGGAAAATTGCATCGCTTGTCACAAGATCAACGGCGGCGGCGATGGCGTGCTGGGACCGGATTTGAATCTGCCGCACAATCCCACCGAATATTTTGCCGAGCCCTTTCTGAAAAAACTGATTCGCAATCCGGCGCAGGTACAGCAATGGGCGGGATCGAAAATGCCAGCCTTCAATACCGAGACTATTTCCGACGAGGAATTGACGGCATTGATTGCGTATTTGAAGGCGATGAAGGATAAGCGTCCGCAAGCAGATAAATAGCAGCGGGCGTTAGTGAAAATCCCGCGAACTTGTGTCCAGTTCGCCCAGCAGTTCAGTCATATTCTGCAGATGGCCGGCGATAACATGAATCACGTCGCCATCCCGTTCCACCACGCCTTTCACGCAGAGCAGACGCGCGTGCAGCACTTCGGGACGAAAACGTTCCACGAGATCGCTCCAGACCACGATATTGCTATTGCCGGTTTCATCTTCTAGCGTGATGAAGATGACGCCGGTCGCAGTCCCTGGACGCTGCCGGCCGGTGACAATACCCGCAATGCGCACGAAGCCTTTGTGATGCACGCCGGGCAAATCAGCATAACGCTTGCATCCGCGCAGCGCCGGATGTCGGCGTAACAATTCCATCGGATGGCGACCCAGTGTCAGACCGGTGCTCTGGTAATCCTCCATCAGGTTCTGCGCTTCGCACGGCGGTGGCAACTGCACGTCGGTTTCCCTCTGCTGCTCCTGTTGCAACAATGGGGATTCCTGCTGCAAACCCTGCATATCCCAGCGCGCCTGAAAACGGTGGGGACTTAACGATTGCAATGCATTGGCGTGCGCCAGTGCGTCCATGTCCTTGCGATTCAAACGACAACGACGGGTGAAATCGGATAGGGAACGGAATTGCATTTTCGTCCGCTGCTGCAGTAAAACCTCGACGCCCGCCTTAGACAAATTCTGCACCAGCTTTAGCCCCAGACGAATAGCGGGCTGCTGGTGTGGATGACGATGCATGGCATCGGTTTCCAAGGTGTGCTCCAACTGACTGTGCAACACATCCACCGGCCGCACCTCCACGTTGTGGCGCCTCACATCCTGCACCAGTTGCGATGGCGAGTAGAAACCCATGGGCTGCGCGTTAAGCAAACCACAGCAAAATGCGGCCGGCTCGTGGCATTTAAGCCAGGCGGACACATATACCAATAATGCAAAGCTGGAAGCATGGGATTCAGGAAATCCGTAATCACCGAAACCGCGGATCTGGGCAATGATGCGTTGGATGAATTCAGGGGAATAGCCCCGCTCGAGCATGCCGGCTTCCAGTTTTTTTTCGTAAGGCTCCAATCCGCCCTTGCGTTTCCAGGC
>DATLII010000162.1:0-5165 GCA_035539495.1 Dongiaceae bacterium | reverse complement strand
GCTGTGCCATATCCGCTTGGGCGAAGCCGACCAAGCTAAGGAATTGCTGCCGTACCTGAAAGACGATCCCAACCTGGGCACCTTCACCCGTTTCAATCTGGGTTCTGCCTTCGCGCAGATGGGTCAATTGAACAAGGCCGGCCGTTACTTCGAGCAGGTGGCTAAAACCAAAGCCACCGATGAAAGCAGCCTGATGCTGAAAGACCAGGCCACGCTGGCCCAGGGCGTAAAGCTGCTGAAACAAGGCAAATGGCTGGAAGCCCGTGAACTGCTGGAAGGCATCCGTCTGTACGGCCCCATCGCCAATCGCGGTTTGCTGGCATTGGGCTGGACCTATTTCAATTCCTCCGACCAGGCTGGCGCCCTCACCCCTTGGCTGGAGCTGGCGGAACGGGATCTGGCGGACCCTGCTGTGCAGGAAGCCCTGCTTAACATTCCGTACGTGTACGAACAGCAAGGCGCATTGCAGGAAGCTCTCGACCGCTATCGGGAAGCGCACCGTATTTTTGAGCAGCAGCGCAACAATCTCGACGAGGTGAAAACCGAGATTCAAAAACCGGATTGGGTAGAAAAAATCAGCCCAGTCGCGCAGGAAGACACGCGCAATGTGATGGGCGAAATTCCGCCCTTCAAACTGGCGACGGACGATCCCGCCTCGCGTCACCTGTACCTGTATTTTTCCAGTAACGAATTCCAGCGTATTTACCGCGACTATCGCGAACTGCAGCGGCTGTACATGGTGCTGGTGCACTGGCAGCGGCAGTTACCCAGTTACAACCAGATGATCGCCACGCATGTGGAGCGGTTGGAAAAACTGGGCCCCAAATCCGAAAAAGCCGTGCAGTATTCGCAGAAGTTCTACGCCTACGCCAACGTGAAGCTGGATGAGTACAACGCGCGCCTGCAACAGATGGCGAACAATGACGATCTGACCGGCAGTGCCAACGTAGCGCAGATGACGCAGAAGGAACGTCTGGACTCGGTGGAAGCGACTCTGCGCTCTCTGGGCGAGCCGGAGTTGTACGAGGAAGAATGGAACAAGCTGCGCATGCTCAAAGGCCTGCTGATGTGGGATCTGAATGCCACCGCATTGGAACGGCGCTGGACCATGACCAAGGACGCCATCGTCATTGAAAACCAGCTGGCGGAAATGGAAACCCGTATCCGGGCGGTGGATCAGGCCCGCGTTCAACGCATGGACCGTTTTTATGGTTTTGAAGGCCGCATTGTCGAACTGGACAAGCGCATGACCGGCCTGCAGAGCGAGATCGCCTCGGCTCTGCAGCACAATCGCCTGTACTTGCAAAATGTGGCCACTGGCATCGTGGAGCAGCACCAGACCCAGCTTGATCGCATGCGCGCCAAGACACTGCTGTCGATCGCCCGTCTGCAGGATCTCGGCTATGTGCAGGAACGAGAGCGGCAAACCCGGCAACCCAAACAGGGTCTGATGATGGAACTGCAGGGCCAGCCGGCTACGCCCGGTACGCCAGACGCACCAGCCGCCGAAACGGGCAAAGCGGCACCTTCCGATGCCCCTTCTACAGCCCCCGCCTCCGGCAACGGCTCGCCCGACAACTTGCGCGACGTGATCCGCGGCATCTTCTCGGAATAAAGAGTCTAGGAATAAAGAGTCTCCGAGTGACCTGCTTCAGTGATTAACGCCTTCTCCGATTGAGCCGGCCCCACCGGCTCGATTGGAGCCATCCCGTGTGATGGAGTAGCATACACATCACGCTTCCCACACCTCTCCGCGTCCACCTATGCCTGCACAGGAAAGAGCCATGCCGATGCCTTCCAAAAAACACCCGGCAATCCGTTTCGTATCCTGGCTGTCGATTCTGGGGGGCCTGCTGACGATGGGCTGGAGTCTGTTATTACTGCATACCGCCCTGGAACAACAAAACTGGCCCAGCGCCCAGGTGATTCGCAGCAACACCACCCAGCAACTGCACTATCAAGTGGCCGAACATCACTTCCAGCTGGACCTTGGACAACATCAATCCAGCCTGCCCGTCACCGTGGTGTTTTATAATCCCGCCGCGCCCGAGAATTTCATTCTCAACCGACCGAATTTCTGGTGGCCCCTGTACCTGAGCATGGCGGGCCTGATCGTGTTTTATGCCGGCCTGCATTTGCAGCGGGAACGCAATCGCAATGTGCAGCAACTGGGCTTCGAATAACACCCCATTAAACCCATACTTCAACCAAGCCGGGAATCTTTCATGCAACGACAACTGACCGAGATGCTGACCCTGCAGGACCGCATGAACAGCAAGGTGCATCCCCAGTGGCGCGAACAAGGCTATGCCTGGTATCGGGCCGTCTGGACCGAGTGCGCCGAGCTGATGGATCACTACGGCTGGAAATGGTGGAAAAAACAGACGCCGGATCTGCCGCAGCTACAGTTGGAAATCGTCGACATCTGGCATTTCGGCATGAGCATTCTGCTGTTACAGGAAGCCGATACTGCCAAGCTGGCCGCGCGCATCGCTGATGAGTGGCACAGCGACGACAGCAACACCGACTTTCGTCTGGCGGTGGAAGCCCTGGCGCAGCACTGCTTGGCCACCCACGGCTTTTCCGTTCCCCTGTTCCACCGCTTGATGACACTGGCGGACCTGAGTGAAGAACAGCTATATAAACAATATATCGGCAAGAACGTACTGAATTTCTTCCGCCAGGACCACGGCTACAAGGAAGGAAGCTATCAACGTCAATGGCAGGGCAAGGACGACAATGAACATCTGGCAGAGGTGTTGGCGCAACTCGACGCCAATGCGCCGGATTTTCAGCAGGCCCTTTATGCGGCGCTGCAGGCGCGCTATCCCGCCTGAATTGCTCCAGCTTTTTCCGGCGGGAACGGATCACCCGCCGTCTAGTCCAATGTCTAGCCTAGGTCATCATTGCTACAGGACGATGCCATCATGCTATCGAAGCCCGCCTCTGTTCCCTTTAAATCAGCGCACCGTTTTACATCAGCTCTTTCGTTTACATCAGCTCTTTCGTTTTCAGCCGCTATTCCGTTTGCCTTGCGTGCCCTGACCGCCCTATTGCCCGCTCTGGCTGGCAGCGCGCTGGCCGCTCCATCGCTCACGATTTACAACGGCAACTTTGCCGTAGTGCGCGACAACCTGGAGCTGCCGGTGAACAAGGGCCCCAACCGCGTGCAATATCAAAATATCAGCCGGCAGTTGGAGCCGGATTCGGTAGTGCTGCGCAGCCGCAACGACGATTGGCAGATCCGGGTGCTGGAACAGAATTTCCTGGCCAACGTGGTAAGCGAACCCCTGCTGCTACATCACTTCGAAGGCAAGACGGTCGACTTCGAAATCCAGCGTAACGACAAAACCGAAATCCTGCCCGGCAAAATCATTCGCAGCGGCTATGGCCAGGGCAGCGAAGGCGGCGACAGCGAACCCATCATCGAACTGGAAGGCAAAACCCGTTTCGGCCTGCCAGGGCGCCCGCTGTTCCCGGCGCTGCAAGACGACACCCTGCTGCAACCGGCGCTGCAATGGCAACTGGAATCCTCGCAGGCCGGCAAAGCGCCGCTGGAAATCGCTTATCTCACCGGCGGCATGGGTTGGAAAGCGGACTACAACATCGTCACCCTGGCCGACAGCGATCAGGTGAGCCTGAACGGTTGGGTGACGTTCACCAATAATGCCGGCCAGGATTTCAAACAGGCCAACGTGAAACTGATGGCGGGCGATGTCAACAAAATGGAATCCGCTCCGATGCCCCGCGCCAAGGGCATGATGATGGCCGCCGCTATGGATGCTGCGCCGCAAGTCACCGAAAAAGCGCTGGACGAATTCCACCTGTACTCCCTGCCCCGCCCGCTGGATCTGCACGACGGCGAAACCAAGCAGGTGGAATTTCTGCAGGTCGCCAGCGTGAAAGCGAAAAAACGCTTCGAGTACGACGGCGCAACCATTCCCGATTATTACCGCACGCAGCGACTTCAAGACATTCTGAGCGATCCAAACTTCGGCACCGAGAGCAACAAAAAAGTCCGCATCCTGCGCGAAATCAAAAATGCCAAGGACAACGGCCTGGGCATTCCGCTGCCGCAGGGCCGCGTGCGTTTCTACCAACAGGATGAACAACAGCTGGAATTCATCGGTGAGAACAACATTGATCACACGCCTAAAGACGAAACGCTACGACTCTACACCGGCAATGCATTCGATATCGTCGGCGAGCGGGAACGCGCGGACTTCCAAATCAACACCCAGGAAAAATGGCTGAAGGAATCATTCAAGATCACGCTGAAAAACCGGAAAGAGGAAAAAGTCAGCGTCAATGTGGTAGAGCATCTATACCGCTGGCATAACTGGGAACTGGCACAGAAAAGCCAGGACTTCACCAAGCGCAACGCGGAAACCATTGAATTTGTGGTGGACCTGAAGCCTGATGAAGAAAAGGTGGTGACGTATACCGCGCGTTATTCGTGGTAGGACAGGCTCAGGCTGATCTGGTTTATAGAAGCACTTAAAAAAGGGCTCCGAACGCATTTCGCTGACACGTTGACTTTCGATATTTCCAGCCCACCAATAAAGGCCGCAAATCGCGGCCTTTTTTAGACTATCGCCTGATCACCCCTTGAATTCCTCAATCGCACTATTCAGCTTCTCCTGAATCGTCTTATAGAAATTACCCCGGGTTTTTATATCCTTCGCATGGCTTTTGTCTTCAATCAGTCTGGACTGCTTCTGCAATAGCAGGCCGATACTTCTCAACAACTCGTTCTGCTTCATTAACGGCGTGGTGTAGTCGCTGGATATCGAATAGAGCGCCTGTTTGCTGCCTGCCATACCATGACGTTTGGCATGGCCGAATTGAGTTAAATCCCGGGTCATATTCCAGGCGCTGGTCTTACTCAACTCCAGATCCTCGGCGATGGTTTCGAGGGAAACCGGATCTTTTTGCAAAATCAAATAAGCAAAAACCCGCCCCATATTCAATGGCATGCCCCAAGGCTGCAACAGCGTTGCGTATTCTTGT
Source organism: Dongiaceae bacterium (assembly GCA_035539495.1). Lineage (GTDB taxonomy): Bacteria > Pseudomonadota > Gammaproteobacteria > Pseudomonadales > Ketobacteraceae > Ch67. The sequence goes on along the minus strand of DATLII010000162.1, from coordinate 155 downwards.
ACGAAGTCGAGTTGTTCTGCCGATAATGCCAAGTTGTTTCCCTTAAAGCCGAGTTGTTACCTTGTTTTCTGCAGATTCCTGCAAGTCGCATTGCGCATACAGCCAAAAGAACTGTTGGTGATTCTAGCGGAAGCGCTATATGATCACAATTCATA
>DATLII010000161.1:0-4927 GCA_035539495.1 Dongiaceae bacterium | reverse complement strand
CCGCGCGAACACATCCAGGCTTAATGCCGATGACGTGCCTGCGTGCGTGATCAATTCCGCCACGTCGAAACCGATGCCGCCGGCGCCGATGATCGCTACCCGCTGGCCGACCTTTTTGCGGCCGAGAATCGCATCCAGATAGCCGATCACCATCGGATGACCGATGCCGTCGATTTGCGGCGTGCGCGGAGCCACGCCCGTTGCCAACACCACTTCGTCAAACCGTTCGCTTATCAATTCCTGCGCGGACACGCGGCGATTCAATTGCACCTTCACACCGGTCAGTTCCAGCTGGCGGCGGTAGTAACGCAAGGTTTCGTGAAATTCCTCTTTGCCCGGAATGCGTTTGGCGACATTGAACTGGCCGCCGATTTCGCTCGCACTTTCAAACAGCGTGACGTTGTGGCCGCGTGCAGCTGCGTTGACGGCAAAGGCCAATCCTGCGGGGCCGGCACCGACCACGGCAATATCTTTCGCTTTCTTCACCGGCAGGAAATTCAATTCGGTTTCATAGCAGGCGCGGGGATTCACCAAGCAGCTGGTGAGCTTGCCGCTGAAGGCGTGATCCAGGCACGCCTGATTACACGCAATGCAGGTGTTGATTTCATCGACGCGATTGTCGCGCGCTTTGATAACGAATTCCGGGTCTGCCAGCATGGGCCGCGCCATCGAAACGATATCGGCGCGACCATCGGCCAACACCTGCTCCGCCACGTCGGGCATATTGATGCGGTTACTGGTGATCACCGGAATATTCAATTCTTTGCGCAGGCGCGCGGTGACGCCGGTAAACGCAGCGCGCGGCACCATGGTGGCCAGTGTTGGCACGCGTGCTTCGTGCCAGGTGAAATGCGTGCTGATGATGCTGGCGCCAGCTTTTTCGATTGCTTTGGCGAGCGTCACCACTTCATCCCAACTGCTGCCGTTTTCCAACAATTCCATCGCCGCGATGCGATACACCAAAATGAAATTCGGCCCCACCGCCGCGCGAATGCGGGAAATGATTTCCAGCGGCAGACGCATGCGGCTTTCGTAAGCGCCACCCCAGGCATCAGTACGATGATTGGTGTGCGTGATCAGAAATTCGCTGATCAGGTAGCCCGCCGAGCCGATCACTTCCACGCCGTCGTATCCGGCTTGCAGCGCCAGTTGCGCGCAATTGACGAAGTCGTCGATCTGCTCCCAGATTTGGTCTTCGCTGAGTTCGTTCGGCACGAATGGACTGATACGTGCCTTGATGGCCGACGGTGCCACCAGATTCGGGTGATAGGCGTAACGGCCCACGTGCAGAATCTGCATGCAGATCTTGCAGTCTGGTGCGGTGGCGTGCACGCGATCGGTGACGATGCGGTGCTGCGCGGCTTCTTCCGGCGTGGACAGCTTGGCCAGGCCCGGTGTCGGCAGGCCCACTTCATTCGGCGAAATTCCGCCAGTGATGATCATGCCCACACCACCGGCTGCCCGTTCGGAAAAATAGGCCGCCATCCGTTCGAAACCGCCGGGGATTTCCTCCAGCATGGTGTGCATGGAGCCCATCAAGGCGCGGTTTTTCAATTGGGTGAAACCCAGGTCGAGCGGCGTGAACAGATGGGGAAACACGGGATGGGTCATGGTGTTTGTTCCGGGTCCTGTTGCGGGAATGGCCGGATTATGGGAAGAGGGGGTGTGGGGCGACAATGACGGTATGGGACAAAAAGGTGAGCATTTGGAACAGGGCGTAGGCGTATCCTGATTGGCTCCACAGCCCGAGCCGTCGCCGGGCCAGCCCATTGACACCCTTATAATTACATTATTCAATGTCACATAAATAGAAGTAATGATCGAACAAGCATTGCTCAGAATTGCTCAGAGGAGTCTGTTCATGCCATTGATCGAAACCACTCCACCGGCTCAGGCGGGGTATCACCCGACGCCCGACGACCTGACCGGGTTCCGCCAGGCGCAACGGCTGGCCTACCAGGCGGCCGAGACAGTGGCGGCGGAACTGCGCCCCGGCATGACCGAGAAGCAGGCCGCCAAGCTGCAGGAGACCTGGCTGCTGGATCACGGCGTTACCGACTGGTTGCATGCCCCCTTCGCTTGGTTTGGCGACCGCACAGCGTTCCAAGGCTTCCGGGTGGCGCTGCAATTCCTGCCTAGCAACCGCCGGCTGGAAGAAAACATGCCCTTTATTCTCGATAACGCGCCGGTGCTGAACGGCTATGCCGCTGACATCGGTTACGCCGGTGTGCTGGGGGAAAACCGAACGCTGGATTTCATCCTGGATGATCTGGCGGCCCACCGCACCTTGATTCTGGACCTGATCAAACAGCGCCAATCCATGGCATCTGTGTCGCGCGCTGTGGACGCATTGACGCAGAAACAGGGTCACGTTCCCCGTCATAAAGCCTATCCGTTTGAAGTGTTGGCGCATCAGGTGACGCGCATGGAGCCTCGCGCCAACGCGCGTGGTGCAACGCCATTCAAATTCGGCGTGGATTTTCTGCAGGCTATGGGCCGGGTGTCGCTGGTGGCGCGTCGGCAGGGCTGGTCGCCGCTGTGGAATTCCACTTCTGGTTCAGATCATGTGCCGGTACCGGGTTTGTGGGCAGTGGAGCCGCACTTGGGTTTCAACGGCGTTGGCGCTAAATTCGAGGAATTGCTGGTGATCACCGAAGACGATGCCTGGTGGCTGGACGATGACGTACCCCATGTGCGGCGCTGGCAACAACGGGGACTTTGGCCTAGCAATTCAAAACCTAGTAATTCAAAACCTGGTAATTCAAAAAAAGACGCGAGGAAATGCGCATGAACAGTCAGGCGCCGATTAAATCTGGAGGCAACGCTTCCAGTCAATCCGCAGGCAAGTCTGCAGCTAAGACAACACGTTCGCGCAATTCGACAGTGGCTGACAATAATCCGCAATCCCATTGGATCAACAGCAATGGCGTGCGCCTGCATGCCGTCACCCGTGGCGATAGTAGTCGCACGCCCATCGTGCTGGTGCACGGTTATCCCGACAATCACAGTGTCTGGAATGGCGTGGCTGAGATTCTGGCGCAATCCTGGTACGTGATTGCGTATGACGTGCGCGGCGCCGGCCAGTCTGATCGGCCCACGCGCATTGCCGATTACCGCATGAATATATTGTCGCAAGATTTGGGCGCGGTGGTGGATGCGTTAATTCCCGCCCGTAATTTCCATCTGGTCGGACACGACTGGGGTTCCATTCAAAGTTGGGAATCGGTCACCAGCGGCCCACTGCCCGAACGCATTCTGTCGTACACCAGTATTTCCGGTCCTTGTCTGGATCACATGGGCTTCTGGATGCGGAATCATTTTTCGAGTGGCACGGTTGCAGACACACGTAAAGCCATTCGCCAGCTGCTCAGTTCCTGGTACGTGATGATGTTCCAGTTGCCGCTGCTGGCGCCCACGTTGTGGCGTGCGCGCGGAGGCCGGTGGTGGTCGCAGTATTTGGAGCAACGGGAAGGCGTGACCGAAGTGGAACCCAATCCCACGCAATCCGAAGACGGTCGTTTCGGCGTGCAACTGTATCGCGCCAACTTCATTCCCAAATTGATGCGCCCTGAGCCGCGTCATGCGCGCTGCCCGGTGCAGGTGATCGTGCCCACCGGCGACAATTATGTGGGCACGCAATTGTTCAGTGAGTTGCATCAGTGGGTGGAGCGGCTGTATCGCCGCGATTTCAACGCGACGCATTGGGTGGTATTGAGCCAGCCGGATCGCATTGCCGCCTGGATCGAGGATTTCGTGCGCTCAGTTGATGCGGGCGAAGACACGCCGGCACTGGCGCAAGCTCGCGTGCGACCGGAACGGGTGCAGCTACCGCTGGCGGGTCGCGTTGCGGTCATCACAGGGGCGGGCTCTGGCATCGGCCGTTCCACCGCGTTGAAACTGGCGCGTGAAGGCGCCGATATTGTTTGTGCGGATATCGACGCTGACAGCGCTGCGCGCACGCAACAATTGTGCGAATTGCTGGGCGCCCGCGCCTGGGCGAAAACGGTAGATGTAGGTGCTGCCAACGAAATGGAAGCCCTGGCCCAATGGGTGGAGCAGGAATTGGGGGGCGCCACCATTCTGGTGAACAACGCGGGCATCGGCATGGCGGGCGGTGCGCTCGACACCTCGCCGGCGCAATGGGAAAAATTGCTGAAAGTGAATCTGTGGGGCGTGATTCACGGCTCACGTTTGTTCGCGCGCCAGATGATCGAGCGGCAGCAGAACGGCCAGATCATCAATGTGGCATCCGCTGCGGCGTTCGCGCCCAATCGCAAACTGGCGGCTTATTCCACCAGCAAAGCGGCCGTGCATATGCTGAGTGAATGTCTGCGCGGGGAATTGGCGGATTCCAATATCGGGGTCACCGCAGTGTGTCCAGGTTTTGTCGCCACCGGTATTGCGAATGCCACTGTCTACGCCGGCCTGAGCGAAACAGAACAGGCAGAAAAACGTGCCCGAGCGGATGCCATGTACAAGCGCCGTAATTTTTCCCCCGACACCGTCGCTGATGCGATTTTTGACGCGGTGCAACGAAATCCAGCGATCGCGCTGGTCGGTGCGGAAGCCTGGGGTACGCGCTTGCTGAGCCGGTTTGCGCCGGCACTGTCGCGTCGTATCGCTCGCGTCGACATCACGCCTTGATTGCAGCTGAGAAATCTTGATTAAGAGATTTTAGTTAAGAATTTGTTGTGGAGAGACTGTTGTGAAGACTGCCATGAACCCGAATCATCACCCACTGGAAGCCCGTCACGTCAAGGTTGACCTGTCGCAAACGCCGCTGCACTGGATTCACGGTGATGTTCTGGCGTCGCACATCACCAACGCGATTCACTTGCTATTGCCGGAAGGGGAGTTGTGGTTCTGCCGCGTCTATCATCAGGCGTTGCCGCTGATTACTGATCCGCAACTGCGTGCCGACGTGGAA
>DATLII010000160.1:0-3077 GCA_035539495.1 Dongiaceae bacterium | reverse complement strand
GCTTTCTGGAAAAGCATCATATTGAATCGCATCGCTCCCGCGACCTGCACAGCATTCTGGATCGCCTGAAGCCGGACGACACCCTGGTATTGTTCAACGACACCCCCATTTTCAGCACAACCGGTCAGGAACGTCTGGAAGACTGGATGCAGTCCGGCGGGCATCTGATCATCGCCGCCAATTACGAGTGGGACGAAGAGGAAGAATCCAGCGGCGATCCGTTCCTGGACAAATACGGCGTGCGCATGACCTGGGCTGACGAGGATACGGAAGACGATCTCGATGAGCCTGAAGAGGAAGATGAAGACCGATACGAAGATGAAGACAGCTATGAGGATGAAGAGGCCCTCGACGAATCGGAGCAGGCAGAAGACGCTGCTGGCAAACACATCACCGATGGTATGACCAAACCTGCAGCAGCACCGGCAGACGACAGTCACGACACTGACGAAACCACTCCAGCAGCCAGTGCTGATATCGACGCAAAGAACAACGCTGCCGAAAACGGAGATAGCACGACTGAAAAAGCCGACAAAAAAGACGACGCAAAGAACTGCTCCATTTTCCGCTACAGCGATCCATTCCTGGTCGACTGGAACGGTTCCAACACGCCGCTTTCCATCGATTTCGGCTTCGGCTACACCCTGGAAGACGCCAGCGGCAAGGCCACCGGCAACGCCGACCACTGGCCCAACGGCCTGCTGCAGTACAGTGTCGGCAAAGGCATGATGACCGTGATGGTGGCCACCGACATCTGGGAAAACGAAGCCATCGGCGACTACGATCATGCTTTTTTGTTGTGGTACCTGGTCAGCGGCAGCCCCAACGTCTGGCTGGTGGTGAGTAACGACAGCGACAGCCTAATCACGCTGCTGTGGCGCAACGCAAAATATTGGCTGCTGGGATTGGCGGCCATGCTGCTGATCTGGGGCTGGCGCCGCTGGGTGCGCTTCGGGCCGATGATTCCCGATATCACATCGAACCGCCGTCAATTGCAGGAACATCTGGACGCCGAAGCCCGTTTCAATTGGCAGCACCAACAAATGGAACCGCTCCTGAAAGCCGTGCGCGACGATATCTGGCTGCGCCTGAGTCAGCAGCACGGCATTCACCATCATGCCTCAAATCAGCAGGCCCTGGATCTTCAAGCAACGGACCAACACAACAACGCACTGCAAAAGCTGGCCGATATCAGTCAGCAAAGTGTCGATAAAGTCCACTTCGCGATGACCAGCGCGGCTCCCACCAAAGAACTGCAGTGGGCCGACCTGATTTCACTCTTACAAACCATAAGGAATGCGTTATGACAGAAGCCGCGCCGACAATGACATTGGGCGACGCCACCGCCCGCGTGCACCGCATGCGCGAACAGATTGGCCGCGTGGTAGTAGGCCAGCAAGCCGTGATCGATCAGGTGTTGATTGCGTTGCTGGCGTCAGGTCACGTGCTGGTGGAAGGCGTACCCGGCCTGGGCAAAACGCTGCTGGTAAAAGCGCTGGCGAAATGTTTCGACGGTCAGTTCGGCCGCATCCAGTTCACGCCGGATCTGATGCCGTCGGACGTTACCGGCCATGCGTTGTACGACATGAAAACCGAGCAATTCAAAATCCGCAAAGGCCCCGCCTTCACCCACCTGCTGCTGGCGGACGAAATCAACCGCGCGCCCGCCAAAACCCAGGCCGCGCTGCTGGAAGTGATGCAGGAAAAGCAGATCACTATCGAAGGCAAGGCATTTCCCGCACTGACGCCGTTCATGGTGCTGGCCACACAAAACCCGATTGAACAGGAAGGCACCTATCCCCTGCCGGAAGCGGAGCTGGATCGCTTCATGCTGAAAGTGCTGATCGACTATCCCACGGAGCAGGAAGAACGCGCACTGGTACGTCAGGTCACCACCGGCCGGGTGCAGGACACACTGAGTGTGGATGCCATCGAAACCGTGGTGAAAGCCGCCGACATTCCCGTGCTGCAAGGCATCGTCGCCAATATCCAGGTCGACGACGCCGTGTTCGATTACGCCGTGCGCATCGTGCGTACGTCCCGCACCTGGCACAGTTTCGCCAACGGTGCCGGCCCCCGCGCCAGCATCGCGCTGATTCGTGCCGCTCGCGCTCAGGCGCTGCTGAAACAACGTGAATTCGTGACGCCAGATGACGTAAAACAAATAGTGCTGCCGGTGATGCGTCACCGCGTTGCACTGACCGCGGAAATGGAAATCGAAGGCCTGCAGACCGACCAGGCGCTGACACAAATGCTGCAGGAAGTGGAAGCCCCCCGCGTATGAGGCCTACCCGCCGCGCCTTCTGGCTGGCCACCCTGTGGATGCTGATCGGGCTACTGCCGGCGCTGAACAATTGGCTGCCGAAAGATTTCGCGCGCCCGGAACTGCAGGACACACTGATTTATATTTGGGAAATCGCCAGCGCCGGCCTGCTGTTTCTGCTGATCCTGGACGCGCTGTCGTTGCGTCGCCTGCAGGGACTCGATGTCAGCCGTCAGCACAATGACAACCTGGCATTGGGCGTGTGGTCGCCGGTGACGATCCGCATCCGTCACGATTTTCGGCGCGCCGTTCCGCTGCAAGTGTTCGACCACTATCCCACCGACGGTGAAGCCGATCAGCCGCAACAAGCCGCACGCTTGCTGCCCGGCAACGGCGTGGAATTTCAATACAAGGTGAAGATCAACCGCCGCGGCAACCATGCATTCGGCCCGGTGGATTTGTTGCTGGATTCCGCCTTGGGTTTCTGGCAACGCAGGCTGCTCGCGGGCAAGGGCACTGAAGTGCGGGTGTTCCCTAACTTCGCCGCCGTTGCCCAATACGCCATGCTGGCGATGGAGCAACAATCGGCGCAATTGGGCATTCGTCTGCAGCAACGTCGCGGCGAAGGCATGGAATTCCAGCAACTGCGTGAATTCCGCCAGGGCGACAGCCTGCGCCAGATCGACTGGAACGCCAGCGCCCGCCAACGCAAACTGATTTCCAAGGAATACCAGGACGAGAAGGATCAGCAGATTCTGTTTTTGGTGGATTGCGGCCGTCGCATGCGGTCACAGGATGACGCGCTGAGCCATCT
>DATLII010000159.1:0-3045 GCA_035539495.1 Dongiaceae bacterium | reverse complement strand
GCCACAGGTTTCATCGGCGCAGCCAGATGCAGTACATCGCCAGTGCGCAGCGCGCGTCCACCATGACCGCCAAATTGCCCTAACGTAAACGTGGACGTCGAGCCCAAATAAGGTTCGCACTGAATACCACCCGCAACACACAGATAAGCACGCGCACCGGCTTGTTGCGCCTTGCCCAAATACAGCGTTTGCCCCGCTTTTACCGGATAAGTTTTCCAAAATGCCAGCGCCTGACCATCCAGCGTGGCGGGCAGAACGGCGCCCGTCAGTGCAATATGGGTATCGCAATTGAATTTCAGCGTGGGACCATTCAGCGTGATTTCCAGCCCGGCGCTGTTGTCATCGTTCCCGAGCAGACGATTGCCCAAGCGGAACGACAGACTATCGAACGGACCCGAAGGCGGCACACCGATATGCCAGTAACCCGTGCGGCCGGGAAAATCCTGCACACTGGTCAGTGTGCCAGGCGATACCACATCAAAGGTGGCCGGCGAATACTGAAAACTATTGAGAAAGCGCGTGTACATGCCGCCTTTCTGCATCACATCGGTGTACAGAATTTCGCGGATATAAGCGCAGTTGGTCTCGATCCCTTCAAGACACGTGTCCGCCAGCGCGCGGTCCAGCGCAGTCATGGCTGCAGCGCGATCCGGTGCATGCACAATCACCTTGGCGAGCATAGGATCGAAGAACGGCGATACGGTAATGCCGGCTTCCACCCAATGATCGATACGCAGCGTTGAATCGCTGACGATAGTCGGCTGCGGGAACCGCACCGCTGTGAGCAGACCTGCTGAAGGTTGGAATTCTTTGTTGGGATCTTCCGCATACACCCGTGCCTGAATCGAGTGGCCACGGGGTTTCAAATTCAGCGCCAGCGTTTGTAGCGACTGCAATTCACCTGCAGCCAGCCGCACCATCCACTCCACCAGATCCACGCCGTATACCATCTCGGTAACGCCGTGCTCAACCTGCAACCGGGTATTCACTTCCAGAAAATAGAAGCGGTGTTCTTTCTGGTCATAAATGAATTCCACCGTGCCGGCATTGCGGTAGTTCACCGCCTTCATGATGCGCTCGGCAGTAGCGTGCAGTTGCGCCCGCACACCATCGGGAATGTTGGGTGCCGGGGTTTCCTCGATTACTTTCTGGTGGCGGCGCTGCGCAGAACAATCCCGCTCGCCCAGTGCGATGGCATTGCCCAGGCCATCCCCAAAAATCTGCACCTCGATATGACGGGCGATTTCGATGTACTTCTCCACGAACACACCGTCGTTGGCGAAGTTATTGGCGCTGAGCCGCTTCACCGAATCCCAGGCTTTGCGCAACTGCGCCGCATCGGTACACATCTGCATGCCGATGCCGCCGCCGCCTGCCGTGCTTTTCAGAATTACTGGGTAACCGATGCGACCCGCCGCGTCCACCGCCGCGTCAAGTGATTGCAACAACGACGTACCTGGCAGCAATGGCACGTTGTTCTGCCGCGCCAGATCCCGCGCTGTATGCTTCAAGCCAAACGCCTGCATTTGCGGCACAGTCGGGCCGATAAAAGCAACGCCGTGTTTTTCGCAGGCATTGACGAAATCCGGATTCTCGCTGAGAAAGCCATAGCCCGGATGTACCGCTTCCACCTTTGCCTGCTGCATGATGGCAAACAGTTTGGGCTGATTCAGGTAGGTCTCACTGGCGGTACCGGCGCCCAGACTGTAAGCCTCGTCGGCCAGTGCCACGTGACGCGAATCGGCGTCGGCCTCGGCATATACAGCGACGGATTTCACACCCATTTTTTTTAAGGTGCGGATGATACGGACGGCGATGGCGCCACGGTTGGCGATCAGGACTTTATTGAACATGGTGATGTGCCTGCAATGCTGTGCGGGTCGTCCCGCTAATACCGGTTCCACCGATGGTCGTCCATGGGCAGAAATATTCGTCCGCTGAGAGCGGAAGTCACGAGGGGTTGCTGTTCCGGACTCTCTGCGACAGGGATGTCGCGGAGAAGCCCCCATGGATGGGTTCACGGCGTGTCCGGAACAGCAACCCCTCGTGACTGGAGCGGACTACGCAAAATCCACAGGAAAGAACCGTCAGTTCCAGATAATCACTTCAATCGGCGTCGGGTTATACCCATTACACGGATTATTCAGCTGCGGACAATTCGAAATCAGCACAATCACATCCATCGCCGCCTTCATCTCCACATACTTCCCCGGCGCCGAAATCCCATCCGCAAACGTCAACCCACCATCCGCCGTCACCGGCACATTCATAAAGAAATTGATGTTGTGCGTAATATCCCGCTTCGTCATACCAAACTTCTCATTCTGCGCCACCGCCAGCAAATAGCTGTCCCGGCACGCATGCATACAGCGCTTATCCAACGAATACCGCACGGTATTGCTCTCGGTCGCACAAGCCCCGCCCAACGTATCATGTCGGCCACAAGTATCCGCCGTAATCTCCAGCATCAAATTGCCCCGGTTCGACAACAACTTCGTTCCCGCTGTCAGATACACATTGCCCTGCTCACGAATTGTATCCATCGCGCTGTAGCGCTCCGTCGGATCCTTCACGCTGTAAAACAACGTATCCGCCGCCTGATTCCCTTCCAGATCCAGAATCCGCAACGTCTGCCCATGCTTCAACTTATGCATCCAGTAATCGCCCGCTGGCACAATTTCCTTGTGCGCAGCATCGACCGGTTTCAAGGTGCTCTCTTTGATCATGACAGACTCCATCTTTATATAAAACCCGGGTGTGGCAGCCCCAGGTGATACAACCGGTTATTCTCGAATCCGCGCTGATTTTCCGGTCGGAAATTACGGCAGAAATCATCGTCCGTCACCGGAGCCGCTTTCAAAATCTCACACAGCACGGGCTTGCGCGGAAACTCGCTGGCGGTATTTAATGGATGCGGACAGGTATGCAGCAACACCAGCGTATCCATCTCAAAACGCAGGCTAATGCTTGAACCAGCGCGCGCAGCAGATGCATCCAGGCTCAAGTTGCCCGCGTCATCCACCACCACCTTGCTGAACAGATTCA
>DATLII010000158.1:0-6214 GCA_035539495.1 Dongiaceae bacterium | reverse complement strand
CTGAAAAGCTTCAAGGTGAATGGCGTCGAACAGACCGTGGACGAGTACAACCTGTTCTGGGTTACCGTGCCGGTGGACGGGAAGAAGGCCAACGTGAAGCTGGAAGCCGTGGACAAGAATGGCCAGGTGGTGGCCTTCAACTTCACCGTACTGCCCGAACAACTGGCGCCGGAAGCCCGTCCCAAACCCACGACCCAGACCGCGCAGGCGGTGCCATCCGATCTGCAATTGGGCACTTACCATGCACTGATCATCGGCAACAACGACTACACCCAGTATCCCAAGCTGCAGACCGCCATCAAGGATGCCGAGGAAACCCAGAAGATCCTGCGTGACAACTACGGCTTCCAAACCACCTTGCTGAAAAATGCCACCCGCTACGACATCCTGGCGGCGCTGAACAAGCTGCGGGAGACCCTGACCGAGAACGATAACCTGTTGATCTACTACGCCGGCCACGGTGAAGTGGATGAAACCAACAACAAAGTCTTCTGGCTGCCGGTGGACGCGGAGCAGGATAATCCGCGCAACTGGATCTCCAACGTCGCCATTTCCGACATTCTCAACACCTTGAAATCCAATCATATTATGGTGGTGGCGGACTCCTGTTACGCCGGCACGCTGTCGGTGGCGGCCCTGCCCCGGGTGGACGAATCGGTGTCGGATGCCATGCAGAAGGAATGGATTGCCGCCATGCTCAAGGCTCGGGCCCGCATGGTGCTGACCTCCGGTGGGGTGGCCCCGGTCATGGACGGCGGTGGCGACGGCCATTCCCTGTTCTCGCGGGCATTCCTGGAGTCACTGCGGCAAAATAGCGGTATCATGGACGGCCACTCCCTCTACCGGGATGTGCTGACCCGGGTACAGGCGCGCGCCAAACAGCTGAATACCCGGCAGACCCCCGAATACGCGCCGGCCCGCTATGCCGGACATGAGGCAGGGGAGTTTTTCTTCAATGGCCGCAAGCCCGGATAAAGAGCCGATAAGGCGGATGACGGGCGGCCCCCAGGGCCAGCGTGAATACGTTGGCAGGACTAAGAGGCATGTCGAGCCGTACGCTGTCAGCCTATTTTGATGACTACCGGCAGGGCCGCAAGGAGCTGGCCCTGCTGCAGAACTTTTTGCTCGATGTCTTCCGCCGGGAGCCGCTGCGGCGCGGCCACCTGTTGAACTGGCTGGACCAGGCCCAATACGAACACCCGATCCCGGTAACCGACTTTCTGCTGCTACGAAAGGAAGTGGAGATGGCCCTGAAGTCCGAGCCGGAGCGAACGCCCAATGTCGAGGCCACCCTATTCAACGACAGCCCGGGCCTGGCCGCCGCACTAGGACCAGTACCGCCTGCCGCACCGGTTGAGGACGATAAAACCATTCTGGCAGGGCAAGCCAAACCGACGACAGCTCCAGCGTCGTCGGCGCAGGATGCAACCCTGATTGGCGCCAATCCTGATGCCACTGTGGTGGTCAATCCCAATACAGCGCCGAGTTCACCCGCCGTCCCAGCACGCACGGCTGCCACTACCGGCACCGACGTAACCCGCTTTGCAGACCACCGCCGGGCCGATTCCGGTGATTACACCCCCATTCCCGAGCGCAGCGATCACGCTGGCATGCACGACCCCGCTACGTCCTTCGATCCCCGTCGCCAGCCCACGCTCACAGTTCCGGTGCCGCTGAAGCCGCCGCCCCGGCCATCACGGATGCCGTTGGTGATGGCTGGGTCAGTGCTGGCTCTATTGGCCGTGCTGGGCGGCACCATCACCCTGCAATACTGGCCGACACAGGATGCAACGCCCACCAACGCCACTGCCGGCACCGAAGACCTGAACCGCCTGCTGCGGGAATCACCCCCGGGCAGCGTGGGCCCTAACAGCAATCCCGCCACCGAAGCTACGTCTGTCGGAACGACTGCAGGCACGGCCGACCCTGGAGCGCTGACGGTCACCCCTCCCGCCGGCGAAGATACGCCGCCCGCGCCCGCACTGGACAGCCTGGATGCACCCGCACTGCTGTCACTGGTGGACGAAAGAATCAAACTGGGATTGTTATTGCCGGACGATGACCCGGCCACGGCACACGGTGCACTGCGGGAACTGGAGCGGCGCTTTGCCAACAGCACCCAACTGGTCACTGCCCGCAAGCAATTGAAAGATGCTCATCTGAAGCTGTCCGACCAGGCTCGGGCCGAAGGCCGCTGGGAAGCGGCCCAGCAGCACCTGGATGCAGCGTTTAACGTGCTGCAGCCGACCACCCTGACAGCTACTGCTCCGTCAGCCGGTTCCTGAGCAGCTCCACCCGGTCGTCGGTGGGGAACAGCTTCTCTGCCAGGGCCAGATGCTTCTCCACATCCTCCCGCTGACCTTCCACTGCCAGCAGCTGCGCCCGTTTGAAGAAGCGGTTTTTCACGTCCTCGATACCCTGCTGGGCCTTGGCATTGTTGGGATCAGTAGCGAGCACCAGCTGAAAAGCCTCAAATGCATTGCTGCCTTGCGGCGATACCAAGCGCCCACCCTTGAAGTGGGCTTCCGCCACACCCAGCAGACGTTCCACCTTGGCCTGGGCTTCGGCTGAAAGCGCAGGGCCACCGCCCGGCTGCCCCGGCGTTTCGATTACCGGCTGGGCGAAGCGCTGGTCCTGACTTTTCTTGAACCACATGCCGGCCGCTACGGCGCCACCCAATACCAGCACCAACACCAACGCCAGTGCCCATTTGGGTACACCAGCGCTGGTCTGCACCGGCGCCACCACCTTTTGCAGTGCCGTGCGGAATTCCTCGGCGGACTGGTAACGGTCCTCCACCTTTTTCGCGAGGGACTTCTTGATAATGTCGTCGAATTCTTTCGGCACAGCCTTGTCGTGGGACGACGGCCGCGCCGGCTCCGCCGACAGCACGCTGTGCATGATCGCGTGCGTGTTCTCACCGCCGAACGGCTTGCGTCCGACCAACAGCTCGTACAGCACTACGCCGGTGGAAAACAGGTCGCTGCGGGCGTCCACCTTCATGCCCTTGCACTGCTCCGGCGACATGTAGGACGGCGTCCCCAGCACGCTGCCCATCTGAGTCAGCTCGGCGTTATCCACGCGGGCGATACCGAAATCCGCCAGCTTGATCTGGTTGTTGTGGGTGATGAACACGTTGGCTGGCTTGATGTCGCGATGCACGATACCCAGCTGATGCGTGTACGCCAGCGCGGTCAGAATGGCGCTGACGATGTTCACCGCCTCTTCTGGCGTGAACTTGCGGCTGTCCTTCTGCATGCTTTTCAGGTCGTGGCCTTCGACGAACTCCATTACGAAGTACGGTGTGCCGTGATCCTGATCGAATTCATAGATGGCAACGATGTTGGCGTGGTTGAGCCGCCCGACCGCCTGAGCCTCATTGCGAAACCGGTTCAGCAGTTCGCGCCCCATGTCGGTGTCCAGCAGGGAGGCGTGGATCGTCTTGATCGCCACCAGGCGGGCAATGTTAGGGTCGAAGCCCTTGTACACCACGCCCATGGCGCCTTTCCCCAAAATACCCTGAATCTGGTACTTGCCGAGGGTTTGCGGTTGACTCATGCAGGTTTCCTGTCGTGCAAATTTTTCAATTCTGCAAAAAAGGGGCCGCAGCCCCTTCAGATAGCGCTAATTATAGGTGATCAATCCAACAGTTCGTAAAGATGATAGGCCTCAGGAAGATATTGATCGATGCAGGAGCCAACGTAACGGGCGCTGTCAGGGATGCCATCGCCGGTGGAGAACACGCGGAAACGCCGTACCTGGCGCCGCACGGTGAGGTCGGCAGGAACCTCGGCCCACAGGAAAATACTGCGTTTGTGCATCAGATATTCCACATGCAGGTACTGAGGCGGATCCAGCATGTCGATGGTCTGGATTTCCTTGTTGAGGGCGATCTCGAATTTATGGATGGTTCTCATGGAGGGCAGGCGTCCGTTCTGCGAAAACAGGTCCCATGATTGCGAAACCGCCGGATCAGGTCAAACGGTTTTGCCGGCTCAGACCAGCCAGCGATAAAGCGCGAACAACAACGCCCAGAACAGAACCAGCAGCAATACACCGGAAGCGGGATGACGGCCGGCTGCATTCTGACGATCGTCGCGGCTGTCGATGCCAGCCAGTGTGCGACTGGACAGCATGCGACTGGATGACGGGTCAGTGGGCATCGGTGTTCTCCATGCAGAACATGCAGAAAAAGACCCACTCAGCATGCCGGCCTGGCGTAACAAAAAAATGACATAAGGATCGACTGCGAAACGCAATCCTCTAGCTCAATCGCGACGGTCGTCGTGGTGATCGAGGAAGTGATGATCGTCGAACGTTTTCACCAGATCCGGCACGAATACTGTGATCGCCGTGACCAGCACACCGTTCAGAAAACCTTCCGCGTACAACAATGGAATCACCACCGCCGCTCTCTCCCACAGGATCTCCATGAACTGCGGTGATTGCGTGGCCCACAACAGCAACCAGACCGCGACGCAGGTAACGAACGTAATCGCGATGGTGCCGAAAAAGCCCAGGCCCAAAATGTAGAAGAACAGATTGCGCAGACGCAGCTGATACAGGGCTCGCATCAGGCCGTAAGTCATCGTCGCCGGCAACACTACGGAGATCAGCCAGTCCCAGGGCAGTGCGGCGGCCTGAGCTCGCCCCACCACAACCACCAGCACCGCCAGCAGTGCGCCACCCAGCAACGCCAGGCTCCAGCCGAACACCAGGGTCAGCGAAACCATCAGGAATGGGTGGCAATGCAATCCCGGCAGCACTTCAAACCGGAACGACCAGATCAACCCGAGCAGAGCCAGTGCAGCAAATAACGCATGCTGGCGCAGCGGCACCGCCAGCATCAGGCGCCAAGGCGCCAGGCGCAGGGCCGTGAGCAACAGAATTCCCGCCAGCAACCAGACTGCGCGGGTAAGAAAGGGAGAAAACAACAGGGCATCGAATTGCATGGCGCGGCAGTATACGCCCTTGGCCGCGATTATAAAGGCGCCAGTTCAACGAAGCGGCGCAACTGTCTGATGTGGCTTTATTTTTCGTCAGCGGACGATGCACCGTGATCCAGCGCAGGAACTGCATAAATCAGCCGGCAAAATTTTGCGTCCGAACTATCCTTGTGTGATATCCGACTCCAACCTTTCCCGATAGGATTTTTACCGTGATGAAAACGTTGTTCACCACCCTTTCGCTGCTGCTGGCCCTGACTCTGACTTCCTCTGCGCAGGCTTCAGGCGGTGGCGAGGCAAAAGCCGATCCCGAGGGCGTCGCCTACGTGGAACTGTCGCCGGCTTTCGTCACCAATTTCGTTTCCCCCAAGATCCGCTACCTGAAAGCCGATGTGACGCTGAAGGTGAAAGGCAGTGCCACCGCCGACGCCGTCAATCGGCATCAGCCCTTCATCCGCAACAATCTGGTGATGCTGTTCAGTCGCCAGGAAGAAGAAGCGCTGAATTCGCCGGAAGGCCGCCAACATCTGAAGGAAGAAGCGCTGCAGGAAGTGATCAACGCGCTGCAGGCAGAAAGCGAACCGGTCGAGGTGCAGGAAGTCCTGTTCACCAGTTTCATTGTCGATTGAAGGGCGAGCCCGCTCAATTGCGCCAATGGCGGTGACAGAGCAGGTGCTTCCGGCGCCCCGGCTGTGGGATAATCGCGCACCTTCGAATCTGCCTGTGATGTGAATGCGCCGGAACGCCAGCAAGGATCTGCTCACCGCACCCATCGGTTCCACCCTGACCCGCATGACGATTCCGACCGTGATCGGCATCGTCGCGATCCTGTTTTTCAGTCTGGCGGACACCTATTTCATCGGCCTGATGGGCCCCGCGGAATTGGCGGCGGTGAGTTTCACCTTTCCGGTCTGCGCGATGCTGATGAACGTGTCGATGGGGCTCGGCATCGGCACCGCCATTCATATTTCCTCCCGCATCGGCAAGGGCGAACTGGCGGAAGCCCGTCGCACCGCGGCCCACGCGCTGATGCTGGGCGTGACCATCGCAATTCCGATCGGGCTGATCGGCATTCTCACCATCGATCCTTTTTTTCGTCTGCTGGGCGCGACACCCGCCACCATTGATCTGATCCGCGAATACATGGGGCTGTGGTACGCGGGATTTTTCCTGCTGGTGATTCCCATGGTGAGCAACAGTGTTATTCGCGCCACTGGCGACACACGTACGCCCAGCATGATCATGGCCATCGCCGGCCTGTGTAACGG
>DATLII010000157.1:0-14476 GCA_035539495.1 Dongiaceae bacterium | reverse complement strand
TCGCCGCGGCGTACGTGGCCGTCCCGTATGGGAGTTCGACACCGAATCCGCCCGCCGCGCCCTGATCCAGCAATTCGACACCCAGGATCTGAAAGGCTTCGGTTGCGATCACTTGCCGCTGGCCATCGCCGCCGCCGGTTGTCTGCTGCAATATGCGAAAGAAACCCAGCGCGCTGCGCTGCCGCACATCCGCAGCCTCAGCCTGGAAGCGCAAGATGACTGCGTAATTCTGGACGCCGCCACTCGCCGCAATCTGGAACTGACCGAAAACCTGAAAGGCGATGATCAGCACACCCTGGCCTGGGTGCTCGACAAAACCAAAACTGCCATGGGCGGCCGCATGCTACGGCGTTGGATCAATCGCCCGTTGCGCAAACGCAAACCGTTACTGGATCGCCAGAACGCCATCGCCGCACTGCTGCAGAACTATCAATACGAACCCGCGCAAGCCGTGTTGAAACAGATCGGCGACATCGAGCGGATTCTCGCGCGCATTGCATTGAAATCGGCTCGCCCCCGCGATTTATCGCGACTGCGCGACGCACTCAATCTGCTGCCATCGTTGCATCAGGAATTGCATCAATTTGAAGAACCCGTCATCGCAAAATTGAGCGAGCGTGTCGGCCTCTACCCTGCGCTGGCGGAAACGCTGACGAAAGCGCTAGTAGAAACGCCACCGGTGCTAATGCGCGACGGCGGCGTAATCGCTCCCGGCTACGACGCTGAACTGGATGAACTGCGCGCCCTCAGCGAAAACGCCGGCCAGTTTTTGCTGGATCTGGAAGAACGCGAAAAAGCCCGCACCGGCATTTCCACTTTAAAAGTCGGCTACAACCGCATTCACGGTTATTTCATCGAAATCAGCCGCGCCCAAGCCAAGCAAGCGCCAGATGATTATATGCGGCGGCAAACGCTGAAAAACGCCGAACGCTACATCACACCGGAATTGAAAGCGTTCGAAGACAAAGCCCTCAGCGCCAAGAGCCGAGCGCTCGCGCGCGAGAAAGGACTTTACGACGCGCTGCTCGATACTATTTCCGAGCAACTGTTCGAATTGCAGGAAAGCTTCACCGCCGTTGCAGAACTCGACGTGCTGGCAAATCTGGCAGAACGCGCCGACAGTCTGGCTCTGTCGCGCCCGGAATTGTCTGACGAACCTGGCTTGCACATCGTCGCCGGTCGTCACCCGGTCGTAGAGCAAGTATTGGATGAAGCATTCATTCCCAACGACCTGATGCTCGACAGCCACCGTCGCATGATGATCATCACCGGCCCGAACATGGGCGGTAAATCGACGTTCATGCGCCAGACCGCACTGATTGCCATCCTCGCCCACATCGGCAGCTTCGTGCCCGCCGAGCACGCCAAAGTCGGCCCGGTGGATCGCGTTTTCACCCGCATCGGTTCTTCCGACGATCTTGCCGGCGGCCGCTCCACCTTCATGGTGGAAATGACGGAAACCGCAAACATCCTGCACAACGCCAGCCGTCAGAGTCTGGTGCTAATGGACGAGATCGGCCGTGGCACCAGCACGTTCGATGGATTGTCTCTAGCCTGGGCCTGCGCCAATCACCTGGCCGTAAAAATTCAGGCGCTGACGTTGTTTGCCACTCACTATTTCGAACTCACGCAATTGCCCGATACCGTGCCCAACACCGTGAACGTGCATTTATCCGCAAAGGAAACAGGCGACACGATTTTGTTTCTGCACAAAGTGATGGAAGGCCCCGCCAACCAAAGCTACGGCCTGCAAGTGGCAAAACTGGCAGGCGTTCCCGCGCCGGTCATCAGCAACGCCCGCAAAAAACTGCATCAGTTGGAAAAGCAGGATCTGAACAATCAAGTGCTCGCGAACGCCAACGCGCCGTTGCAGACCGATCTGTTCGCCGAGCCCGCAAAACCGCACCCTGCAATGGAATTGCTGGCCAAGCTGGACCCGGACACGATCAATCCGCGCCAAGCACTCGATCTGCTATACAAACTCAAGGACATGACTGAAAAGTCATAAGGCTGTAAAATCGCGGCCCGCTCTCCTACACTGTCGGACGGGCAATGGCGTGACCTGAATTTCACCGCGCGTCACGCCTGTGGACGGCAAAAATCGGAAAGTTGAAGCGGTACAATGGCTTTCAGCCACCGGCCAAGTTGCCTGGAAGTACGGGACGGATTAGACTGCCCCCCGCGGTTGTCTGGACCCAAGTTATCTGGACCCGAGCATATCTGGAGAGGGTGCAAAACCATGACCTTTGTTGTTACCGAAAACTGCATCAAGTGCAAATATACCGACTGCGTTGAAGTATGCCCTGTTGATTGCTTCTACGAAGGCCCGAATTTCCTGGTTATTCACCCCGACGAGTGCATCGACTGCGCTCTGTGCGAACCGGAATGCCCTGCCAACGCCATTTTTTCCGAGGATGAGGTTCCCGCCAACCAGCAGCAGTTCATTAAACTGAACGCTGAACTGGCCGAAACCTGGCCCAACATCACCGAGCGCAAAGACGCGCTGCCTGATTCCAAGGAATGGGATGGTAAAGAAGGCAAGCTGCAACATCTGGAACGCTGATTATTGAGAGGCTGCCAATCCGGCCTTCACAAAAACAGCAGACAACAAAAAAGGCGGATATTTTCCGCCTTTTTTGCTTTTTCAGGCCGGCTGCGCGGGCATACCTTCCTGGTATTACCCCCGAGCCATTCATGCCTCCAACCCGCGCCGCGAACAGTCGCCAGGAAGGACGGAAACCTCCGCGAAAAAGAGGGCGACTGATTATCATGCCGCCCTATCTCGCTTAGAAAACGGGAAATCCCTTTCCTGTTCGGCCTCCTGCCATTACGTCCATGTTCCGGCAAATCCTTTGCCGGTATTCCCTCAGGCGTCCTGCCTTGAAATCAATGATAGGGATTTGCGGAACGCAAACAATCAGCCTACCCAGCACTTGTCATTTAGCCTCTGCATCGCACTTTTAAAAAAAACCTTTTAAATTAGATAGATGCGAAATGTCTCCTGATCCAGCCCCCGATTTCCCGCGTTAGCTGGATCACCTTTCGTACAAACGGATGGGAGATTTCCTACAAGCCGGGTGGACATTCGGGCAATTTATAATCGGACCCTGATCCACCGGTAAATGGTTGAAAAACAGAAACGAAAAAGGGCGGATACAAAGTATCCGCCCTTTCCGATGAATCCGTTCCTGGTATTGCTCCCGCCTGGTCTCACCAATCCTTGGTCAGCAATCCGTGCTGTAGATCAGGCTTATCCCTGGGGCTCAAGAACAAATCCTTTTGGTGATCACCTTCAGTTGCATCCCTGCCCGCATTCCGTGCGGATAGATCCTTTTCCCGAGAACACTAGCAGACATCCTGTCCGATCCCTGTTCACTGAAGATGTTCCATGTGCGTCATCCGTCGTGCACAAGGAGAATTCTATTAGATCCATTGACGTCCTCAATCAGGTGCGGAACAGGAAATATTTACATTACCAAGGTCACGCAACGCCATCTCTTAATTATCAATAGCTTATAAGCCTCGATCTCGAAGGCGACGGAAAATTAGCGCCCTCAACTGACAGCAAAGTGAGATATCTCTTACACGAGAACCGGCGGAAAGCTCACAACTGTAAATTTTTCCGCCAGGGTGGAACGGCTGTTCAGGCTTCCGTTTTACCCAGAGAGCGGACCTGGATTGCCTCCACCCCCGGGTTGCCCAGCGTATCGGAGATGACCACCACCATATCGCCAGGCGAGAAGTCACCACTGGACAGCAGCAGATCAAAGGCCTTCGACAGGGTTTTCTCGGGGTCCTTGCTGAAAATCAGCTTGTGCGCATACACGTTGCGGTTCAACGCCAACTGACGGCGGGTTCGACCATCGTTCGTGAATGCATGAATAGTGGGTTTGAGCGGATGGCAGTTGGTCACGTAGTTGGCCATGCGCCCGCGCCGGGTGATGACGACAATGGCTTTCACCGGGATCGACTCGGCCAGATGCACCGCGCTGGCCGCCAGATTCTGCTTGTGATCGTGGGTTGCCAACTGCGCGGAGAAATTCAACCCGCGGTGTTTTTCAATGGTAGAGGCGATGCGTACCATGGCTTCAACGCACTTGATCGGATATTTGCCCACGGTGGTTTCGCCGGACAGCATGATTGCGTCCGCCTCTTCATACACCGCGTTGGCCACGTCGGTCACTTCCGCGCGCGTCGGCATCGGGTTTTCGATCATGGATTCCAGCAGATGCGTCGCCACAATCGTGCGCTTACCTTTCTGCGCGCACATGCGCACGATGCGGCGCTGAATATTGGGCAGCTCCCAGAAATCCACTTCCACACCCAAATCACCGCGCGCCACCATGATGCCATCCGCGGCGTCGATGATTTCTTCGATATTGTCTACACCTTCCTGGTTTTCAATTTTGGCGATGACTTTTATCTTGCCGGCTTTGTCGCCCAGTAGTTCATTTAATTGCGCAATATCCGCCGCTTCGCGGACAAACGACAGCGCAATGAAATCCACACCCATTTCCATGCCGAACAGAATGTCCTTGCGATCCTTCTCGGTGATCGCCGGCAGATTGACGCGAATACCCGGCAGATTCACATGACGTTTGCTTTTCAACACTCCGCCGTCGATAACCTTGCAGCGCATCACCCGCTCGTGTTTTTCCAGAATCTCCAGATTGATGAGGCCGTTGTCGACAGTGAGGCGGTCGCCGACTTTCATATCGGTGATCAAGTCGGCGTAGTTCACCATCAGGGAATGTTCTTCCACGTCGCCGGCGCCCCGCGCCACCACGCTAATGATATTGCCGGTGTGCAGGTTGAGATCGTTGTCGCGCTCACCTGTGCGGATTTCCGGGCCTTGGGTATCCAATAGCAGCGCTACGTGGTATGGCAGCGTTTTATTCAGGCGCTGGATGTTTTTGATGACTTTGGCGTGAGAGGTGTGATCACCGTGGGACATGTTCAGGCGCACCACGTTCATGCCGGCGTGGGCCAATTTTTCCAGCATTTCATAGGAACTGGTGGCGGGGCCGATGGTGCAGATGATTTTGGTCTTGCGCATGTGGATTCCTTCAAGGCGTGACAGAGCGCGGGCGCACATGACAAGCATGGCGAGCAATCCCGCGTACGATTCGATAACGGTAGTAACCCTTGTGAGGATGCGAGTGCGGTCAGTGCGAGGCTGATGGCGACGGTGCTGTCCGCAAGTAGTTACCAAGATTCGGCAACAGAGCCATCAGTGTAGAGGAAAAAGCGGCTGTTTCACCAGATGGGCGCCCATGAAAAAGCCCGCTGTTGTTGGCAGCGGGCTTTTGATCCGGATTTCAGATCGGTGCTGGCTATTGGAAGGGATCAGCCACCGAAGATGGACTCACCGGTGAGACCCTGCTTTTCCAGCAGGTCGCGCAGGCGCTTCAGTGCTTCCACCTGGATCTGCCGCACCCGTTCCCGGGTCAAGCCAATTTCCAGGCCCACTTCTTCCAACGTGCTCATCTCATAGCCTCGCAGACCGAAGCGACGGGCGATGACTTCACGCTGTTTGTTGGGCAGTTGGTCCAGCCAGTAGTCGATGCTGTAACGCAGGTCGGCATCCTGGAGCAGTTCGGCGGGGTCGGAGTTTTTGGTGTCGGCGATGGTGTCGAGCAGGGACTTGTCGGAATCGTGGGCCATTGGGGTGTCGACGGAGGAGATCCGCTCGTTCAGACCCAACATACGCTTCACGTCATCCAGCGGCTTGTCCAGCAGCTCGGCAATCTCTTCCGGGGTGGGTTCGTGATCCAGTTTCTGGGTCAGTTCCCGGGCGGCGCGCAGGTAGATATTCAGTTCTTTCACCACATGAATCGGCAGACGGATGGTACGGGTCTGGTTCATGATGGCCCGCTCGATGGTCTGGCGAATCCACCAAGTGGCGTAAGTGGAGAAGCGGAAACCGCGCTCAGGATCGAATTTTTCCACCGCACGGATCAAACCCAGGTTGCCTTCTTCGATCAGGTCCAGCAGGGACAAACCACGGTTTACATAACGGCGGGCAATTTTCACGACCAGGCGCAGGTTGCTCTCAATCATGCGCTTGCGGGCATCTTCATTGCCACGCAGGGCACGCCGGGCGTAATACACTTCTTCTTCCGGCGTCAACAGGGGCGAGAAACCTATTTCATTCAGGTAAAGCTGGGTCGCATCCAGCGTTTTCTGCACGCCGGGCTGAGCGACAAAGAAATCGTCTTCGTCGTCATCAAGGCCCATGCGCTTGTCACGCAGCTCCGCCGCGCGTTCCTCGAACGCATCTTCCAGCTCAGGATCTTCAAAGAATTCGATATCGAGAATGTCGTCCCGTTCAGCTTGCATCATTGTTCTCTTCCCGCGCTATTGTGTAGTTATTACCCCGGGAACCATGCCACCGGAGCCCCGCTTCCACCCGAAAGTACTACCACTGCCTGCCCGCCGATCCCACTCAGCGTTTGGGCAGGTACTGCAGTGGATTCACCGGCTTGCCATTACGACGAATCTCGAAGTGGAGTTTGTCGCGGTTGGTGCCAGTGGAACCTATTTCGGCAATTTTCTGGCCAGCTTTAGCGAATTGGCCTTCTTTGACCAGAAGGCGGCTATTGTGGCCATAAGCACTCAAGTAGGAACTGTTGTGCTTGATGATGATGAGGTTGCCATAGCCGACGAGTCCCGGTCCGCTAAAAACCACCTTTCCATCTGCTGCCGCGTAAACAGGTTCACCCTTGCGGCCAGCCAGATCGATCCCCTTGTTGACCTGCCCCGAAGTGGAGAAAGTTTCAATCACGGGGCCACCTGTTGGCCATTTCCAGGACATATCTACCTTGTTATCTCTTTGATTTGCAACTTTTTCTTGGATCGGTTTGGTATTGGTTGCGGGTTTCTTATAACGAGTTGTATCGGTTGGTGCGGGACGGACTGGCGCCGTTTTGGGGCGGGAAACTGAAGCTGAAGTGGATTTATTGATGTATATAATTTGGCCAGGATAGATCTGGTATGGTGGTTTAATGCCGTTGGCCCGGGCCAAATCATCCGGGTTACGGCCGTTGCGGGAAGCGATGGAATAGAGGGTTTCACCCGGCCGAACTGTGTGGGAGCCTTGTGCGGCGTGGCTTGGAGCCCGGTAAACATTGCGTGTAGGCTCGTAAGGTGATGTTCCACAGGCGACGATGCCAGCACCCAGGCACAGGACGGCGAGCAATCGGACGGTCTGCTTTCTGGCCATGGACTGAAGTCTGCTCCGGGGGTATCGCCCTTGGTCAGTTCATTAAATCGCCTAATTCAGTTTAGAATCAAAGACGGCGTAAACTGTTTCGATATATGAGAAAAAAATCTATACAAAAAGATCACAAAAGTACACATATTGGCTATTAAATAGCCAATCTTGCGCTGTCTACCCAGTTTCCAATGGTTCAGGACGGAGGTGGTAATGAGATTCCCGACAATGTTCATGACCGTTCCGATGAGCGGGGAAAGAGAAGAACCGGACTAACGTACGCCGGAACGGAAGGGTACGAACTTAACGTCTTCAATTTTCTGACGTTCGAACCCGGTTTCAGTGCGCGTCACACGGTACAGCACCTGCTTGTGCTCCCCCACCGGAATCAGCAGACGGCCACCAACGGCCAGTTGGTCCAGCAGCTCTTGCGGAATTTCTGCGGGCGCGGCGGCGGCCAGGATGCCATCAAAAGGGGCTTTGTCCTTCCAGCCCAAACTGCCGTCGGCATACCGCAGCAGCACGTTGCGGATCTTCAGAGTCTGTAACTGCTTGCGGGCCTTTTCCTGTAATGACTTTATGCGCTCCAGCGAACAGACCTGGTCAGCGAACCGGGACAGAATAGCGGTTTGGTAGCCAGACCCGGTGCCGATCTCCAGCACATTCTTCAATTTGCCACCCTGGATCAACAGCTCGGTCATGCGAGCCACGATATAGGGTTGGGAAATGGTCTGGTTGTGGCCGATGGGTAATGCGGTGTCTTCGTAGGCCCGATGGGCCAGGGCTTCATCCACGAAAATGTGGCGGGGAATGCTGCGGATGGCGTCGAGCACTTCGAAATTGGCAATCCCCTGATCCTGCAAACGGCCGATCAAACGGTCGCGGGTACGCTGCGAGGTCATACCGATTCCGTTGACGTGAAGATCATTCACTCAGTGCTTCCTCGCAGTGTCAGGAGTGGTGGCTGTGGCGTACACGCAGAGCCTGGGCCAATTCTCATTATTATTCAAAGGATTCATTGTAAAAGATGGACAATGAAACGGCGAGCGAGATTTGAGAAAGAGTGGGGGCGGAGGGGCGGGATGGTGCGTTGAGGACTGTCTGCAGCATGGATGCTGCTGACGAGAGTACAGGTTCGTATCTACCGCGTGTCCTCAAAGCGCTATCCCGTCCCTCTGCTTCGACTCTACTAAATGCCTGCTTATCGTTCCGGCAACGATTTATCGTCGAGTATGACCAACTCTCGCAACACGCTGGTGGCGTAAGTCCCTGTAGGCAGATTGAAGCGCAAGAGAACGTCGCTCTCCTGCTGCTCCCATTGCAGATTCCGCGGCAACAGGCGCAGGGCTCGGGTTTCAGCGTTGAGGCCGGCTTTGGTCAGGTATTCGCTAATGGATGACGGCGCGTGGCCCGGATGATCGGCGCTGAATAACCACGTCGCGGGGTGAACATCCCCCTCTTCCAGGCGGGTTTGCAGCGTGTCATCCCAGGCATCCGGCAGGAAAAAGCTGTGACTGCCATCCAGTTGTACCGGATCGCCCGGTTGCCATGATGGCCAATGCCCAGCCGTCAATCGCTGCGCCAATTCCCCGTTGAACAGCCAGGCCCGCAATGTAGATAACACGCGGCCCCGTAATTCCCGGTCGTGAGGGAGTTCATTTTTTTCCACCCAACCTAGCGCGTCATTCACGTTGCGGCCGCTGTGACCAAAACGTTGAGGCCCGAAATAGTTGGGCACGCCCTGCCGTGCGATCGGATCCAAACGGGATTTGAGCGCGTCGCTGTTCTGGCAGTTGCGCAACCGGATATGAAAACGGTTTGCTTTGTGCGTGCCGATGCGCAGCTTTTTGTTGTGACGAGACTGACGCAACAGATGAATGCCCTGTGTCTGTAGCACATCAGCATCTGCTTCCTGCGTACTTCCGGGCATATGAACAGAAAACCACTGGCTGGTAAGACCGCGTCGATCCTTCAGGCCAGAATAGCTGACCTGCCGCGGCGGCACTTTGAAATGGCGCGCAATCAGCTTGAGCGTAAACTGCGTGTTCTGGTCATCGGTTTGCGCCAGCAGAAATAGATGCTCGCCGTCCCCGCAGGGTTCGAAGCCGAGCACTTCCTCGACGATAAAATCCTGGGGGACAGTTTTGAATTCAGCGCGAGATTCGGGAGCGCCGTATGCATATGGTGCGTCAGGAAAATTGTAAGCGGGTAAAGTCATCGTGTTTGTCATGCTTTCAGCAGAAGCGCGACTGCATGCACTGCGATGCCTTCTTTGCGACCGGTGTAACCCAGTTGCTCTGTCGTGGTGGCTTTCACGTTTACGGCATCGAGTTCAACCTGAAGATCTGCTGCAATGTTAGCGCGCATGGCCTGAATATGAGGCGCCATTTTGGGGGCCTGGGCGACGATGGTGATGTCCACATTGCCAATCCGATAGCCTTTTTCGTGCACGCGCGCGACAACGGTACGCAGCAGAATACGGCTGTCGGCGCCTTTGTATTGTGCATCGGTGTCTGGGAAGTGGCGGCCGATATCTCCCAGCGCTGCCGCACCCAGCAGCGCATCGCTCAGCGCGTGTAAGGCCACGTCACCATCGGAATGGGCGATGAACGATTTGTCATAAGGAATTTGCACGCCACCCAGTACCAGATGATCGCCGTCACCAAATTTGTGAACATCGAAGCCGTGGCCGATGCGAAACATCAGGGGTTCTCCTGCGATAAGGATTGCGGATTCTTTTGCTGGCGCAGGAAAAGCTCTGCCAGCGGTAAATCCTGTGGATGGGTGATTTTGATATTGTCCGGGTAACCTTCCACCAGTAATGGCTGATGCCCTGCCCGTTCCAGCGCGGAGGCTTCATCCGTTACCAATGCGTTGGCCACCAAGGCGGATTCCAGTGCGTCACGCAATTGACCAAGGCGGAATAATTGCGGCGTGAGTGCGTGCCAGAGTTGATTGCGGCAAACCGTTTCAGTGATGCGATTGCTAGAGTCGGAGCGTTTCATGGTGTCACGCACTGGGCTCGCAAGGATGCCGCCGATCGCGTTGATCGCTATTACTTGCGTGACTAACTTTTGGATATCGTCGGGGCGCACGCAGGGGCGCGCTACGTCGTGGACCAGTACCCAGTCATCGGCGTTGGCTTCGGCAGTCAGGGCCTTCAGGCCATTCAATACGGAGTGGCAACGTTCGGCACCGCCGGGGGTGGTGTGTATGCGTTTATCCTGCGCCACTGACAATCGTGCGAAATGAGCATCCTCGTTGCTGAGGCAGACGACGACACGGCGGATTTCAGGCAGCTGCAGCAGCCTTTCCAACGTATGTTCGCACACGGTTTTATCGAGCAGTGGCAGATACTGCTTGGGCATGGCCGAGCCGAAACGCTTGCCGACTCCGGCAGCCGGCACCACGCACCAGAGATTGGGGGCTGTCATGGCTGCTCTGCGGGTTTTGGTTTCTTGTCGACGATCAGGAAGAAGGTCTCATCTTCCTTGACCATGCCGAGCTGGGTGCGGGCGCGCTCTTCCACGGCGTCCAGTCCTTCTTTGAGATTTTTCACTTCTGCCCGCAGGCGCTTGTTGCGCTCGGACAACAGGTGGTTTTCAGTTTCCTGACGTTCGATGGCGCTGTTCAGTTGCCAGACTTCCGCCAGGCTGCCCTCGCCAATCCAGAGGCGCAATTGCAATGCAAAGAAAGCCAGAACGAGGATCCAGAACAGGACGCGCGGTAGGGTGAACCAGTTTTGTGGGGATTGGGTTTGTTGTTCGGTCATGGGTCCACTGCAGGTGCTCGCGTGGCACGCTGGCGTTCAACAGGCTGATACAGCATCGGTTGTCATGGGGCGCACGTCAAGTGACAGCGGCTAAATGGGTGCGTAAACAGAGTAAGAAATCTGGGTTACAAATAAGGTCATTGTGACTTTACGCGTTGAAGATACACGATGCTCGAAAAGCAGGAGCGGACGATTCGATTTCTGGAACGTCAGCGGCCATGGATGGCCGCGGCCGAGCCTACAGGGATGTACTTGTGGCGTGTCCAGAAATCGAATCGTCCGCTCCTACTTTGGCACCGTAATATGACCCAGCAAAAATCGGAGGTCTGAAGAAATAACGACGACACCCGGCAGGCACCAGCCCAAGAATGGTAAACCACCGGTTCAAAGCTAACCAACTTCTTAACGTGCCACTTACTGGTCTCGTCGCGCGAGGCCCAGGTGTACCTTTCCGGACACGCCACAAGTACATCCCTGTAGGCTCGTCAGTGGCTATCCATGGCCACTGACGTTCCGGAAAGGCACACCTGGACCTCGCTTTTGCGTCAAAGCTTTTACCACTCTTTCAGTAGCAACTACTTCGACAACAGAGGGAAGTTACTTCAACCCTTTAAATTCCGCCTTGCCACGATACGGCGCTTTCTCACCGATCACTTCCTCGATGCGCAGCAGTTGGTTGTACTTGGCTACGCGATCAGAACGGCACAGAGAACCGGTCTTGATCTGACCGGCAGCAGTGGCCACGGCCAAATCGGCGATGGTGGAATCCTCAGTCTCGCCGGAGCGGTGCGAAATCACTGCAGTGTAGCCAGCAGCTTTCGCCATTTTGATGGCATCCAGGGTTTCGGTCAGGCTGCCGATCTGGTTGAACTTGATCAGGATGCTGTTCGCGATGCCTTTCTCGATGCCTTCTTTCAGGATCTTGGTGTTGGTGACGAACAGGTCGTCGCCTACCAGTTGTACCTTGCTGCCCAGTTTCTCGGTCAGGATTTTCCAGCCGGCCCAATCGCTTTCGTCCTGGCCGTCTTCGATCGACACGATCGGGTAGCGGTTGCACAGGTCCGCCAGGTAATCGGCGAAGCCAGCGGAATCCAGGGACTTGTTGTCGCCGCCCAGCACGTATTTGCCGTTCTTGTAGAACTCGGTCGACGCGCAGTCCAGCGCCAAAGTGATATCGACACCGGGCTTGTAGCCGGCTTTTTCGATGGCCTGCATGATCACCGCCAGCGCTTCCTCGTTGGAGGACAGGTTGGGAGCGAAACCACCTTCGTCACCCACCGCGGTGTTCAGGCCTTTGGCTTTCAACACGCCTTTCAGCGAGTGGAAGATTTCCGCGCCGTAACGCAGCGCTTCACGGAAGTTGGGGGCGCCGACCGGCTGGATCATGAATTCCTGGATGTCGACGTTGTTGTCGGCATGGGCACCGCCGTTGATGATGTTCATCATCGGTACCGGCATCGAATAGGGGCCGGCTTTGCCATCGATGATTTCGGAAATGTGCTGGAACAGCGGCACCACTTTGTGCACGGCAGCAGCTTTGGCAGCGGCCAGCGATACAGCCAGAATCGCGTTGGCGCCGAACTTGGATTTGTTCTCGGTGCCGTCAGCGTCGATCATCAGTTTGTCGATCAGGCGCTGGTCGGTGGCGTCTTTGCCTTTCAGCAGTTTCAGGATGTCGTTGTTGGCGAAACCAACGGCATTCAACACGCCCTTGCCCAGGTAGCGGCTTTTGTCGCCGTCACGCAGTTCGAGAGCCTCGCGGGAACCGGTGGATGCGCCCGAGGGTGCGCAGGCCGTGCCAGCGGCGCCGGATTCGAGAATCACGTCCGCTTCGATGGTGGGGTTGCCACGGGAGTCGAGGACTTCGCGGGCACGGATTTGGGCGATCTTGGACATTGTGAGGATTTCTCCTGTGATGACTGCTTATGACTGGTGATGACTGTTAAAAACGGTGAATCCAGTAATCGGCTCGACGCAGCTGGTGCATCGCCGCCTTTTATTCAACTGCAACTGTTCCGCTGCAAACTCAGTGCGTGTCGAGCGGCTCGAAACTTTTGACCAGGTTATCGATGGCTTTCACCCGCGCCAGGAATGGCTCCAATTTATCGAGCCGCAACGCGCAGGGGCCGTCGCATTTTGCGTTATCCGGATCGGGATGCGCTTCCAGAAACAGGCCAGCCAAACCTTGCGACATACCCGCCAACGCCAATTCAGTGACCTGCGCACGACGACCACCCGCCGCTTCCGCCAGTCCACCTGGCATCTGCAATGAATGCGTCACATCGAAAAACACCGGCGCGCCAAATTCCTTCATGATGCCGAAGCCGAGCATATCCACTACCAGGTTGTTATACCCGAAGCTGGAACCGCGCTCGCACAGGATCACTTTGTCGTTGCCCGCCTCTTCGCACTTTTTGATGATGTGTTTCATCTCGCGCGGGGCCAGGAACTGGGCTTTCTTGACGTTGATGATGGCGCCGGTTTTCGCCATGGCCACCACCAGATCCGTCTGCCGCGACAGGAAGGCCGGCAACTGAATGATGTCGCACACGTCCGCCACCGGTTGTGCCTGATGGGGCTCGTGCACGTCGGTGATGATCGGAATGTTGAAGGTCTTTTTGATCTCTTCGAAGATTTTTAGGCCGGCATCCAGGCCAGGACCGCGGTAGGAATTGACCGAGGAACGATTGGCCTTGTCGAACGAGGCTTTGAACACATAAGGAATGCCGAGCTTTTCGGTGACCTTTACGTAGCTTTCCGCCACCCGCAGCGCCATGTCACGGGACTCCAGCACGTTCATGCCGCCGAACAACGCGAACGGCAACGTGTTGCCCATGCGGATCTTGCCCAGCTCGATGATCTTCTGCGCTGTGACCTGTTGAAAGTGTGCGCTCATGACAGTGCTCCTAGCGTTGGTCTTTGTGCGCTTTCGCGGCCTTCACATAGCCGGTGAACAGCGGATGGCCGTCACGGGGCGTGGAGGTGAATTCGGGGTGGAACTGGCAGGCGACGAACCACGGGTGCGCCGGCACTTCAACCATTTCCACCAGGCTGCCGTCCAGGGAACGACCCGCCACTCGCAGGCCGGCCTTTTCCAGTTCCGGCACATATTTGTTGTTCACTTCATAACGGTGGCGATGACGCTCCGAGATCACATCCTTCGCATACAGATCGCGCGACAGGCTGCCGGTCACCAGCTTGCACTCCTGCGCACCCAGACGCATGGTGCCGCCCAGATCGGATTGCTCGCTGCGGGTTTTCACCGAACCGTCTTCCTCGACCCACTCGGTAATCAAACCGACCACAGGGGTGCGAGCGGTCTTGTTGAATTCAGTGCTGTGCACATCCTGCAGACCGGCCATGTTACGGGCGTATTCGATCACGGCCAGTTGCATACCCAGGCAGATGCCCAGATAAGGCACGCCATGTTCGCGGGCGTAACGGATCGCCGCGATCTTGCCTTCGGTGCCGCGTTTGCCGAAGCCGCCGGG
>DATLII010000156.1:0-4149 GCA_035539495.1 Dongiaceae bacterium | reverse complement strand
GGATCCGCATGTTCATACAACGGCGTGCCATCGAAACGGGCCAGCGCATGATCATCGCGGGGGAAGTGAGCAGGAACCCAATCCAGAATGACACCAACACCATGACGATGGCAGAAATCGACAAAATATTTGAAATCATCGACGCTGCCGAAGCGGCTGGTGGGCGCGAAGTAGCCTGTTACCTGATAACCCCAGGAACCATCGAAAGGATGCTCGGTTACCGGCAACAATTCGACATGGGTGAATCCCAATTCCTTTACGTAAGGCACCAGTTGATGGGCGATGTCGCGATAATTCAAATACTCGTTGTCCGGGCTGCGACGCCAGGAACCCAGATGCACTTCGTACACTGACATGGGTTGATGCAACCAGTCAGCACTGCGCCGCCGCGCCAGCCACAGATCATCCTGCCAGGCAAAATCCTCCGTGCCGCGAATCAACGATGCGGTGTTGGGGCGCATTTCGAAAAAACGTCCGTAAGGATCCGCTTTCAGTAGGATTTGCCCTGTGTCGCGTTGGCGCAATTCAAATTTGTAGTACTGCCCCGGCGCCAGCTTGGGAATGAATAATTCCCATACGCCGCTGGTACCGCGGACGCGCATGGGATTTACCCGACCGTCCCAGTCATTGAAATCCCCCACCACGCTGACCCGCTCGGCATTGGGAGCCCAGACGGCAAACAACACGCCTTCAATACCGTCGGCTACATGTGCGCGCGCGCCCAGCACATCGTAGGCAGTAAAACACTCGCCAGCATGAAATTGCTGCAGCCAGGATTCATCCAGCTGCGGTAGGAAAGTGTATGGATCGATATAGGGTTGCTCTTCATGAGGTTGCTGGCCGCCATCCCGGCGTTCCACCAATTGCGGATGAACACCCCACTCACTGCGGGCACCGGTTAGCGTGAAAAAATCAGAATCACCCACACGCTCAAGCGGAATGCGAGTGCTGCCCTGCTGCAACCAAATCGCCGTTGCGCGCGGTCGATACACGGTCATACGCCAGTGCGTACCTTCTGGATGTAAGCCCAGTACGACAAAGGGGTCATGGTGGCGGGCATGGGCTACCCGTTGCCAGTCGCGGTCGGTTGCAGGATGGGATGGAGAACGAGTATTCATCACGGCATTGGATCCTGGACTGTGTCCTGGCTGGGTAAATCGGGGGCGGCTGATGTGCGCCTACCCTGCCTGAAGGATACCGCTACCGGATATCGGAAGCCAGGCCAAGGCGCACACCATACCGGCATGCTTGGATCTCAGTGCTTGCGTTTCTTCTGCAGACTCAGCTTGGTATCTTGCAGTACTTGTCCCAGAGCCCGGGTATCCAGCGAGCTCTTGCGAACTTGCGGGAACATCTGCGTTTCTTCTTCCTCAACGTGATGCTCCACATATTCCTTCAGCACGGTTACCAGCGCTGTGAACAGTTTCGTATCCGGCGATTCATTCTGCAGTCGGGCAATCAGCCACTTGAACGTGGAGTGTTCTACCTCTGCCTCGTCCAGTCTATCTTGATCTTTCTTCGATTTGAGCGCGTCACGCACGGCAGGATAGAAGGCTGTTTCTTCCACAGCAGCGTGCACTGTCAACTCCTCGCAGATGGTTTGTGCCAGTGCTTGCTTGCGTTCTGTTTTCCGCGCCGATTTGATTTGTTCGAATAGATCTTCAACTTTACGGTGATCTTCTTTCAACAACGTCAGCGCATCTTTTTTGGTGATAGCGCCCACTTCTTTCTTGCGGGTGCGGGTTGCGGCAGCGCTACGGGACGTTTTGGTGGAAGATCTGGCTAGACTGGGCATCGTATATCTCCTCATGGATTCGGTTGAAACCTGGAAGTATTTAGGCAAGCTGCATGCCAGCCTGTCGGGCCGCTGTTTTGTCGGTGTTTTGTTGGTGTTGGGGTGAATTCACGGCATCTGCCTGTGTGAACTTGGCAAGATTTGCAACCAAAACCGTAATGCACACAATCCAAACCGGTTGCCATGGCCGATCACGAAAATCCCTAATCCTTATGAGAAACTCCTGCTAAACGAAAAGCGCCCCGAAGGGCGCTCTTTGCGTATCATCCGCCGGAGCGGAATCAACTCAGCGGTTGTCGTCGCTGCTTGCCGCGACAGCACTGACTTCTTCGGAGCTGTAATGCTCGGAACGGACTGGCTGGATGTTATTGTTCCTATCCCGCGCTGCCCGGCCGCCTTTCGCTCCTGCGATACGTGCTTCTTCGGATGTGAATTCGTGTGCGGTCCCTTTTTCATGGGCTGCCCGACCACCTTTTGCACCGGCCCGCCGTGCTTCTTCCGGTGTGAATTCATGGGCGGTACCTTTTTCATGGGCTGCACGGCCAC
The DNA here is from genome assembly GCA_035539495.1 of Dongiaceae bacterium. Classification (GTDB taxonomy): domain Bacteria; phylum Pseudomonadota; class Gammaproteobacteria; order Pseudomonadales; family Ketobacteraceae; genus Ch67. The sequence goes on along the minus strand of DATLII010000156.1, from coordinate 1,808 downwards.
CTTTGGCACCTGCTTCCCGAGCTTCCCGAGGGGTAAACTGGTGAGCGGTACCTTTCTGGTGGGCTGCACGGCCACCTTCTGCTGCGATTTGGCGTTGTCTTTCCTTGTCCATGGACGCGAAACCGCGATTAGAACGTTCCCGTTGTTGATTGGTCATGTTACACCTCATCCTTTTGCATACCATTCTTCTGCATTGAAGTACGTGGCTCTCGTGTCCACAGAGGGGTTATTGCAATCGCCATGCCCGGCTGAATGAGGTGCTTGAGAAAATCGCGAAATAGCGCTGTTAGCCGCGGAAACTCTGCGGTTGCGGCCACCCTGACACCGCCCAGGGACGGTTATCCAGCGCGTGAACTACCTGTGCAATCTGCAATTTTGCGGAATGGCTTGGCAACATTTGCAATCGGCGAATAAACCTACCCTGCTGGCGCCAATCTTGCTGGTCTGGACTGGAGCTGAACCACCCCTCTCGGAATGGGGTCAACCTTACATATCCCTCTATCTGTCTCAGGCGTCATTCAAGGAGTCATCTGATGGAAATCGCAACCCCCACTTTCAGCGATCTGTTCATGCAACTGGGCCTGGAAAGCGATGAGAAATCCATTCGCCGCTTTTGCGCCACCCACAAAATTACCGGTCATATCACACTACCGGACGCGGAGTTCTGGACGCCCCAGCAGGCGCACTTCCTGCGGGAAAGCTGGCACCAGGATTCCGACTGGGCGATTTTGATCGATCAGCTGAATAGCAGCCTTCGTCATTGAAACACCCAGCCCGGGGTGCGAGGGCAAGCACCTGTTACCGCAACCGGCTGATTTCGCGGAACAGGGCTTGCATTGTTCATATTGGCGCCTGTCGATACCGGCAGTAATCATGAACTTGCGCGATTGGCCTGAATTTTTTGCAAAGAAGGATGGCAAATATGACGCAACACAGGGATGGTTTTTATGGTTCCGGGTGAATACGACAAGGGCCAGGTAGTGGCCTATCGCTGTAGACGCAACCAGGACGGTATTTCCCAGCACGAGTGGGAAAGCCATCTGCACCTGGCAGGCCGGCTGGCCGCCCTGTTGGGATATGAGTTTGCGGGGGAATACGACCCCGACCAACATTATGACCGGCTTTACTTCGTACCCAATGCCACCCTGTTGCATGCCGATGCGCAGCGGCTGGGGATCTGGCGTGAAGACGATCTCTTCGGAGGCTGCGTAGCGGCACCTTTCGCAGCGACCAAGAGCATTACCCATCCCCTGGTCGGACCGGACGCCACTGCACCCGCGGGTTGGAGCGACGCCTTTCCCTGGGCCGTGGCGGACACCGTGCTTCAAGGTGTCAGCGTGTTTTCCCATGCAGATGCGCACAAGGCCTTGAAACGACTGCTGGTGGGTGGCCAGGTGCGGCTGAAACCCTCTCTGGGTGTAGGTGGCGCCGGGCAATCGATCGTTGCCAACGCCGAGGAACTGGATGCAGCGCTGGCCGCGATCGATATCAATACGCTGGCGCGCTATGGCGCGGTGCTGGAACGCAATCTGACTCAGGTGACGACCTTTAGCGTTGGCCAAGTTCGGCTGAACGGCGTCTGCGTTTCCTACCACGGTACTCAGAAGCTGACAGCCAATCGTCACGGCGAACAGGTCTATGGCGGATCGACGTTGCAAGTGGTACGGGGTGATTACACCGCTTTGTTGCGACTGCCCGTGACTACTGCCCTGCGCCTGGCCATCGACCAGGCCCGTCGTTACGATGCCGCAGCCGTGAATTACCTGGGGTTGCTGGCATCGAGACGCAATTATGACGTGGCCCAAGGC
>DATLII010000155.1:0-3507 GCA_035539495.1 Dongiaceae bacterium | reverse complement strand
CCCATTTGAGTAACGAACGATCGATATGAGGGGACTGTGTTTCAGCCGATCAGATAACCACCGTCTGCTGCGATGCAAGTGCCCGTTGTATAGCTGGCAGCATCAGACACCAGATACAGCACCGCGCCCGCCATTTCGTCCGGCTGCGCCACTCGGCCCATGGGTACGTGGGGCATCAGCTGATTCAGAATGGCGTCGTTCTTCACCAGTGCGGCGGCGAATTTGGTGTCGGTGGGGCCTGGCAGCAGCGCGTTGACCCGGATACCAGCACCAGCGCATTCCTTGGCAAAGGTTTTGGTCATCGAAATCACAGCGGCCTTGGTGATGGAATAAATGCCCTGGAACGCGCCGGGAATGATGCCGTTGACCGAGGCCACATTCACGATAGCGCCTCCACCGGATTCCCGCATCAACTTGCCGCCTTCCACCGACATGAAGAAATAACCGCGAATATTGACGTCGATGGTTTTCTGAAACGCACCCAAATCGGTGTCGAGCACGTGACCGAAGTAAGGATTGGCCGCTGCGTTATTCACCAGAATATTCAGCTTGCCGTGCGCCTGTTTGATGTGGGCAAAAATGCCTTTGATCTGATCCATGTCACCGATATGACAGGCGAATGCTTCGGCTTTGCCACCAGCTGTTTTTATATCGTTTACCACGCGCTGGCAGTCATCCACCTTGCGGCTGGAAACGATGACATGCGCGCCTTGGGCTGCCAGCAATTTGGCGATGCTCTCGCCGATACCGCGGGATGCGCCGGTTACCAGCGCGATGCGGCCGGTGAGATCGAAGGGGTTTTTCAGGTTCATGAACGAAGGCCTCTGAGGCAGCGTTTTAGTTATGAAGCGCGGAGGTAGAGAGCAGCATCACCGATGCGTCACCAACGACTTATCCGCCCTGATTTCAAAGTGCGAAAAATCGTTGAAATAGCGCAGGCTGATCTTGTCCGCAGTGAATAACAGGCAGGTGATAGAGCAATTCATTATCGCCCAACCCAATCCCACGCTCTGGTCACCATCCAGGCCCAGACAATGCCCGGTGATATTGGAAATAGGGCCGCCGGAAGAAAACACGGCAATCGACTTGGCGCCGTGCCGGCGTGCCGCATCCACTGCCGCAATGTTACGAGCGCGAAATGCGGGCCAGGATTCCGAGTATTCATCATCAAAATCGCCACTGCGCCAACGCAGCATGGCCTTCTCAAATTCTTTTTGAAACGCTTTGTGCGGATCGCCGGATTGCGCCAGGAATTGCGCGAATTGCTCCTTGTCTTCCAGCTCCGGTCTGTGCCGTGCAAAGACTTCTTCATGATTGTATTCGTTGAATTCGGGCAACTGGATCAACGGCAGATCGCATTGCATGGCGCCGAGGCAGCCTTCAGCCGTTTGGGTGTGCCGCTGCATGGTGCCGGCAAAAGCGGCATCAAAACGGATGCCGCGCTGTACCAGAGATTCCCCCAACACACGAGCCTGTTGATGGCCCCGTTCGCTGAGTGCGTCGTAATTGGCGCTGCCAAATGACGCTTGTCCATGTCGGATCAGGTAAAGCGCGGCCATGGACTCAGAGTTCTCCCGCCAACAATTCAGCGCATTGGCGTTCCAGAATATTCACCATCTGTCCGAACGCACCGAAAGCCGGGTTTTTAGTCTGGCCGTGATAGAAGCGGTAGTAGATCTGCTGCAGAATCACCGCCAGACGGAAAATACCGTACGCGCGGTAGAACACGAAATTGTCGGTGCTCAGGTTCATCTTGCCGCAGTAATAGTCGATCACTTCGTCACGGGTCAGCATGCCCGGCAGATGTGACGGCTGGCGGCGCAGCATTTGCGCGGCCGGCGAATCATAGGTTTCCACCCAGTAAGCCAATGTGTTACCCAGATCCATCAGCGGGTCGCCCAGGGTTGCCATTTCCCAATCCAGCACGCCAATCACTTTGGTCGGATCGTTCGGATCCAGCACCACGTTATCCATGCGGTAATCGTTGTGGATGATGCACACTTTTACTTGAGCCGGCATATTGGCATGCAGCCAGGCCATGATTTTTTCGAAGTCCGGCACATCCGGGGTTTTGGCGTCGTGGAAGCGCTTAGTCCAGCCTTCGATCTGGCGCACCACATAGCCTTCACCCTTGCCCAGATCCGCCAGACCGGCAGCCTGGTAATCCACGCTGTGCAATTCGATGAAACGGTCCAGCACATTCAGACACAGCGCGCGGTTCTGTTCCGGCGTCATGTTCAGACCCTGCGGCATGTCGGCGCGGGGAATGATGCCAACCAGACGCTCCATCACGTAGAAGTCGCAGCCCAGCACGCTCTCGTCCTGGCAAAAGGCGACCATGTTGGGCACGTAGGGGTAAACAGATTTCAGCTTCTGCATTACCCGGTATTCACGGCCCATGTCATGCGCAGACTTGGCTTTTTTGCCGAAAGGCGGGCGACGCAGGATGTATTCCTTGTTGTCGAACGAAACGGCGTAGGTCAGGTTCGAGGCGCCGCCGGCAAATTGTTTGATGCGGGCAGTGCCTTTCGCGTCGGGCACGGAGGCGCGGATGAAGTCGGTGACGACGTTGACGTCCAGCTCCTCGCCTTCGCGAACGGAGTCGGCCTGGTCCAGTACGGATGGATTCATGTTGCTGTTCCCTCTGATGTCAGTGTGGTTCTGGTTTTTCGAATATGCGCTATTTTGCTGCCGATTTTACCCATCAGACGGGTATAGAGAAATGGCATAAAGCGCTTCATGTACCAGAGCCGACGATAGTCAGAGTGTGGAAGTACCAGGTATTTTTTCTGTTCAATGGCCAAAAAGATCATATTGGCGATGTCATCCGCATCAATGACGGACCGTGCCAGCAGTTTGTTGACCAGGTTTTTGGCATCCGCATCGGGCGACCGGGTGGATTCCGCCAGATTTGTCCTGAAAAAGCCCGGACAGACCAATGTGATGCCAATGCCGAACGGATGCAGCTCGCCGCGCAGTGTTTCCGACAAAGCCACGACGCCCGCTTTGGTTGCATTGTAACTACTCATTTCAGGCGAGTGGACCAGGCCGGCCATGGAGGCCACATTGACGATATGACCGAAGCCTTGTTGCTTCATTGCTTCGCTGAAGTATTTGCAGCCGCGCACCACGCCCATCAGGTTGATGTCGACCACCCAATCCCAATCTTCCAGCGAACAACGATCGATGCTGCCGTAAGTGGCGACACCCGCATTGTTGATCACCACATCGATACGTTGCCAGTGCGACAGGATCGTGTCGCGCCATTGCAGAACATCGCTGGCATTGCGCACATCACACTGTTGATAGAATGCATCTGATGTCAGCGTTTTGAGTTCTGCCAATACAGCGTCGCCGCGTTCCTGGTTCACATCGGCAATTGCCACTTTCCAGCCGGCGCGGGCGAACCGCAGTGCCAGCGCCTTACCCAGGCCACTGGCGCCGCCCGTGATTGCAACCGTTTTTGTTGTTTGTGTCATAACAGCCCGCTGTCAGCGATTTATTTGC
>DATLII010000154.1:0-8891 GCA_035539495.1 Dongiaceae bacterium | reverse complement strand
CGGATTCACCGCTTTTGAAACCGGCCTTGTAGCCTTCGGCGTGCCCTGCTTCGCGGCCTTCCTGCAAACCTTCTTCAAAAGCAGCGCGACGAATTGCTTCGACTTCTTCAGCAGTGAGGGGCTTGATGGCGGGTTCCGGCGCGGGCAAATCCGGGTGCTCCGGGCCGCCACGGGACTTCTGCCGCATATTGATGGCGTTGGCGCGCGCCGGTTGATCCTGCCCCATGCTGGGCAATTGCCAGCGTTCCCAGGCGCTGAGCTGGCCGGGATCCGTCTTGTCTGAGCTGATCACATCCGGTTTTTTATTGCTCATGCTGCCATCCACCCGACGTCAGCGTCACGTAACGCCGCCACCGGGATCAAATCATTTCCTCGCCGCCCTTACCGCCCAGCACCAGCTCACCGGCTTCGGCCATGCGACGCGCAATCGCCAGAATTTCTTTCTGGGCCGCTTCCACTTCGCTGACCTTGACTGGGCCTTTGGCTTCGAGATCATCCCGCAACAATTCCGCTGCGCGCTTGGACATATTTTTGAATACTTTTTCCCGCAAAATATCTTCGGCGCCTTTGAGTGCCAGAATCAGAGATTCCGATGACACTTCCCGCAGCAGCGCCTGGATACCACGATCATCCACGTCACCCAGGTTATCAAACACGAACATCAGATCCTGGATTTCCTGCGCCAGATCCTCGTCCACTTCCTTGATCGCTTCCATCAATTGCGATTCAACGTTGGTATCAAGGAAGTTCATGATATCAGCAGCACACTTGGAGCCGCCCAGGTCGGTGGAAGCAGAACCTGTCTGCTTGGAAAACTGTTTTTCCAGAATGTCGTTCAGTTCCTGCATCGCATGGGGCTGCACCGATTCCAGCGACGCAATGCGCATGATGATGTCGAGCCGCACGCGATCGTCGAAATAACGCAATGCTTCCGCCGCCTGATCCGGATCCAGATAGGCGATGACGATGGCTTGAATTTGGGGATGTTCGAAACGAATCAGATCGGAAATGGAACGGGCATCCATCCACCGCAACGTATCAAGGCCTGTGGTGTTACCGCCGGTAAGAATACGATCGATCAGCGTGCCGGCTTTGTCCTCGCCCAGGGCGCTGGTGAGCATTTTGCGGATGTAACCGTCGGCGCCCACGCCCAACGCAGTCTGGTTGGAAATCACATCCATGAATTCCGCCATCACGCCTTCGACCTGATCTTTCTGCACGTTCTGCAGACGCGACATGGTAAGACCGAGTTTCTGCACTTCCTTCGGTCCCATATGGCGCAACACTTCCGCCGCGTTCTCCTCACCGAGGGACATCAGCAGAATAGCGGCCTTTTCGAGCGGTGAAATGCCCTTGGCCGCCTCTTTCTTGGAATTCGCATCACTCATTCGCTATCCAGGTCTTCACTACCTGCGCCACGCGGCGCGGATCTTCAGCCACCAGAGTTTTCACCGCATCCAGGTGTTGGTCATAGGATGCGTTCGGCCCCGGCAACAACGGATTGGACGAGCCCGACAGGGTAACTTCAGGACCGCCAGCGCCAGCACCATGCATGCCTTCAAGACCGATTCCACCCGCGCCCATTTGCGATTCCAGCGCTGCTAATGTTTCGTCTTTTCCGGAGTCTGCCAGCCGTTTCAGTATAGGCCGGAATACGCCAAAGATCAGGAAGATAACCAACAGGAAACCAGCACCGCGTTTAACCAGATCCCAGAACCAGGGTTGTTCCCACAATGGCGGCGGGGGGATATCCATGACCTCTTCTACCTGCGCGGTGTGAAAGGCCTGGTTGATGACGCTGACACTGTCACCACGAGCGGCATTGAAGCCAATCGCATCGCGTACCAGCAATCGAATGCGCTCAAGCTCAGCGTCGGTCAACGGTTGACGCTTGGATTCCATTTTGTTGTCGGCACCCGGCACTTGAACCAGTTTGTCATCCACTACAACCGCGACTGTCAGGCGTTTGACACCACCGACCTGATGACGGGTGTGACTGATGGTGCGGTCCAATTCGAAATTGCGGGTGGACTGCTGACGCGAGTTACCATTAGCTTGCGCCTGCGCCGCGGCTTGAGGACTGCCAGCGGCCGGTGCCGCTTCCGGCACAGTAACAGCACCCGGCGGTTGATTGGACAGCGCGCCCGGAATGCCCGCGGTAACACCGCCGGCACCCACGCTTTCATTCATGGTCTGTTCGCTGCGCACAGCCGGCAGATCAGGGTTGAAATATTCCGAAGTTTGTTCGGTTTGGTTGAAATCGAGATCAGCACTCACCTGAACTTTGAAGCCGTCATTTCCTACCATCGGCTCCAGAATGCCGGAAATACGTTCCCGGTACTTGTCTTCCAGCTTCTTGCCATAATCGAATTGCTTGGCCGCCAGTGCCAACTCACTGTCAGTATCACTGTCCGACAACAGCTGGCCACGCTGATCCACCACGGTGACTGACTTTTCATCCAGCTCGGGAACGCTGGACGCGACCAACTGCACAATCGCCAATACCTGCATGCGATCCAGGCCTTGCCCTGGATACAATTCGACAAACACCGATGCGCTGGGTTTACGATTATCGCTGATGAAGACAGAACGTTTGGGAATCGCCAAATGTACGCGGGCACCCCGCACGCGATTCATACTCGCAACCGTTTTCGCCAGCTCGCCTTCAATGCTGCGCTGGTAGCGGGTTTTTTCCATGAACTGGCTAGTGCCGAAGGCCTGTTCCTTGTCCAGCAGTTCATAGCCTTGAGCATTACCGGCAGGAAAACCTTCCTGCGCCAGTTTCAGGCGGGCATCATTAATACGATCGCTTTCCACCAGCAACATGCCGCTGTTGGTGTCCACTTTGAAACGAATCTGTTCCTGCTGCAGCAAGTCAGCCACTTGGCTGGCTTCCAGATGAGAAATGTCGGTGTAAAGGGGACGAAAATCCGGTTCCTGTGTCCAGAGTACAACCCAGAAACCCAGTGCGATGCTGGCGGCAACGCCCACCATCAAACCGATTTGCTTGAGCACACCCAGGCTGCCCAGCCCTTCCAGCACTGCGAATCCTGCTACCGGATTTTTTTCAGCGACTTCTGCCATGACTCAGCTCCGTTACACCGGCATATTCATGATTTCTTTATAGGATTCCACCAGCTTGTTGCGCACTTGCACAACCGCCTGGAACGCAAGGCTGGACTTCTGCGACGCCACCATCACCCGGGTGATATCCACGTTGCCATCGCCGCGAATATAAGCTTCCTGCAACTGGCTGGAATTCTGTTGCATAGCATTTACCTGGTTCAGCGCCTGCGAAAACATATTGGAAAAAGGTTGTGAGGTTTCCCCTGCCGGTACCAGCGTTTCGCGCGGCTGGACATCCTGCGAGGCGAGACGCTGCATCTCGCGCATTCTTTCCAGTATCGAATTCATTTGCACCGGGGTGGTCATGACGCTCTTTCCTCAGTCTGTTGCTTTTTTGACGCAATTAGCGTTATGCACAGAGTCTTTCAACATCTATGCCAGACTCACGCATCCGCGCCAATTTGTAGCGCAGCGTGCGGGGACTGATACCCAGTTTCTCCGCTGTTTGTTTCTTGCTGCCGTTGACGGAACGCAGCGTATCCAGAATCAACTCGAATTCCCGCTTGCGCAGGTCTTCACCCAGTACGCTGCAACCTTCCAGGTCTAACGCCATATCGTCGAATGCGCCTGGCATATCGTCTTCAGGAATAAAAATGTCGTCGGCAGTGATTTGATTGCCATTACAGAGAATGAGCGCACGCTGAACGACGTTATCCAGCTCGCGGATGTTGCCGGGCCAATCATGCTGCAACAGTCGATGTTCGGCGCTGGCATCCAGCCGCACCACGGCGTTTTTCTGGCGCTGGGCGATCAGGCGCAGAGCCAGCGGAATAATGTCGTCGCGCCGTTCCCGCAGAGGCCGCCAGGTAATGGGGAACACACACAGCCGGTAGTACAGGTCTTCACGGAACTTGCCTTTTTCAACTTCTGCCCGCAGGTTGCGGTTGGTGGTGGCCAGCACGCGCACGTCCAGCGAGATCGCTTTCTTGCCGCCGATACGCTCGACTTCTTTTTCCTGAAGCACGCGCAGCAGTTTGGCCTGCAGGTTAATGTCCATCTCGGAAATTTCGTCGAGCAGCAAAGTACCACCATTAGCCTGCTCGAATTTGCCAGGGCTGCTCTGATGCGCACCGGTAAATGCGCCCTTCTCATGGCCGAACAGCGTGGCTTCCAGCATGTTTTCGGGAATCGCGGCGCAGTTGATCGCTACAAATGGTTGATTGGCGCGGGGTGAATTGCGGTGAATGTAACGGGCCAGCACTTCTTTGCCAGTGCCGCTCTCGCCCATGATCATGACGCTGGAATCGGTTTGCGCCACTTTCTTGGCTAACTGGAACACACGACGGGTTTCCATGTCCTCTGCTACCGGCTCCTGATCATCCGCCAGCATGGGCTGTACGTATTTCTCAACGATGCCCATCAGGCGTTCGGTAGAAAACGGTTTTTCCAGGAAATCCACCGCGCCGTTGCGAATCGCTTCAACCGCATTGGAGATGCTGCCGTAAGCCGTCATGATCAACACGGGCAATTGCGGCCACTCGGTGGCAATGCGCCGCAGCAGCTGATAACCGTCCATGCCCGGCATGTTCACATCGGAAATCACCAGATCACAAGGTTGTGCCCCGAGAAATTCCAGTGCGGCCTCGGCACTATCGGCTTGCGCAACCGGATGGCCCGCCTGCATCAGCGTGTCAGCAATGACGTCACGCAGATCGGCATCGTCTTCCACCACCAGGATATTGGCTTTCTGTACTTGCATGGCTTGTCTCCGTTGAATCAATTCTGTTGCGCCACAGGCAGGCTGATACGGGCAATGGCGCCGCCGGCAGGGCTATTTTCAATCTGGAATTGCCCACCGTGGTTGGACACGATGGCGCACACTACCGCCAGTCCCAGCCCCGTGCCGGTAGACTTGGTGGTAAAAAAGGGCTCGAGGATTTTGTTCCGCAAAGCAGGTGCAACGCCTGGGCCGTTGTCGGTCAGCGCAATCTCCAGCCAACCGCGATTGACGACGCGACAGCTCAGGTGCAGAACCGGCTTGATGTTTTGCGCCAGGCAGGCCTGAACGGCGTTATCCACCAGATTACCGAACGCGCTGATGAGCAAAGCGGGATTGCAACGCACGCGGCCACTCAGTGACTCCGTTTCCACCACACAACTGGCCTGCTGTTGCTCACACACGTCTTCCAGTTGCTGCTGCAGACGTGCCGTCAGGTTGGCGCTGTCGGGGAATTCATCCAACACCACACCACCGCGGGAAAAAATCAGCATGTCTTGCACTTGCTTGCCTAGCTGAGCCAGGCGGCTGCGAATTTTGCCGGCGTATTTCAAACGCCGTTCTTCGGTCAATTGGGGGGATGCCAGATGGTCGGCATACAAAGTGGCCGCGGACAACGGCGTGCGAATCTGATGAGCCAGAGAGGCTGTCATGCGCCCCATGTCCGACAATTTGCGATGGTGATTGAGCGTTTCCTGCAGACGACGGGTTTCGGTCTGATCCGTCAACACGATGATCTGGCCTGGCTCGTCTTTCAGCGATTGGGTTGCCAGGCTCAGCAGGCGGCCATTGTTCAATAGCACTTCATGGCCGTCGGTGAAGGTGGGTGCAAAATACTGACGGATCACGTTTATCCAACGCTGTCCTGCCAGTCCGGCACCCAGCAGGTTCTCTGCAATTGCATTCGCCTGCGCCACCACGCCACGACCATCCAGCAGAATCACCGCCACGGGCATAAGGCCCAGTACCAGGTCCAGCTTCTCTGCCAGCTTCTCTTTGGCCTGATGCTCGCGCTGACGCTCCTGATCGGTTTGAGCCAGTTCTTGCTGCAGTTCGCCAATGCGATTTTCCAGTTCCAGATAGGAACGGTTCAGCTGTGTAGCAATCCGTTCGATGGAACTGACGGTGGCGAAGTTTTTTTCTGCGGCAATGGCGCTCATTGAGGTGCTCCAACTTTTGACGGTTGCAACAGCTGAGGCAAGCGTTGTGCCAGCTTATGAAAGCTACCGTAATTCAAAAAGTTAGAGAATTAAAAGCAGGTCGGGTGGGGAGTATCGTCAATTGTTTGTCAGAGCTAAAAGGGGAAATTCAAGCTGTTCCGCTTCAGAAAAAGGGCAATGTCAGAAACGAAAACCGGGCATTAAGCCCGGCCGAGATCGTATTTTCGCATTTTCTCCACTAGCGTGGTTCGGCGTATTTTGAGTTTCTCTGCCGCCCGCGCCACCACACCGTTGCAGTCGTCCAACGCCTGCTTGATGAGGTTGAACTCCAGATTATTCAGGTATTCCTTCAGATCAATGCCATTCACCGGTAACAACGCCGGCGCGTCCATGCTCACGTAACCGGGGCCGCCGTTGATGGGAGCCACCTCTTCCGGCAATTCCTTCTCCTCATCCAGATCATCCACATGCCGAAACCGTTTCGGCAGATCGGATACACCAATAACACCGTAGGGGTGTGTAATAACCAAACGTTCTACCAGATTGGCCAGCTCGCGCACGTTGCCCGGCCACTCGTGCCGGCACAGCGCCATGATGGCCGCGGAGTTGAAACGGATGGAGCCGCGCTTTTCATTTTCGATGCGTTGGACCAATTCATTCAACAGGAGTGGAATGTCTTCAGTGCGCTCCCGTAGCGGCGGCATTTCGATCGGAAATACGTTGATGCGATAGTATAGATCCTCGCGGAACTTACCTTCGGCAATGAGCTTTTCCAAGTTCTGGTGCGTGGCGGCTATCACTCGCACATCGGCCTCGATGGTTTTGGTGCCGCCCACCCGTTCGAAGGTACGTTCCTGTAAAACACGCAGCAACTTCACTTGCATGTGCAGCGGCATATCGCCGATTTCGTCCAGAAAAATAGTGCCGCCTTGCGCCAACTCGAAGCGGCCAGGGCGACTGGTAATGGCGCCCGTGAACGCACCTTTTTCATGGCCAAACAATTCGCTTTCCAGCAATTCCTGCGGAATCGCGCCGCAGTTTACCGGTACGAATGGCTTGTGACGACGGTGGGAATGGTAATGCAGATTGCGCGAAACCACTTCTTTGCCGGTACCGGATTCACCCGTAATCAGCACGCTCACATCTTTGTCTGCCACCTGGGCCATCAGTTCGCGCACTTTCACCACAGAGCGGCTGGTACCGACCAGGCTGCGAAACAGCTGAGCTTCGCGGCGATGCGCCCGCACCGGATCCGACGATACTTGATCGCGGTAAACCTGCGCGCGGTGCAGTGTGTCCATCAGCTTGGTGTACATGGGCGGCGTTTCGATCTGCGCGATCACGGCGCGGGCTGCTTCATCGCTAGCGTCGGCTGGCATGTCTGCAGCATTCAGCAACACCACCGGCACAGTGGATTCCCAGGTCAGCAGCCCTTTGATGATCGCCAGTACATCCGGAACATCGCCGACAAAGGCGCAGGAGAAATGCGCGCCGGGTTCCTCCCCCACCACCTGCTTCCAATCCGTGGAACTGGCAGCAAACGTCGCTTCGCCCACGAAATCCAGAATCACCTTCATATCATGGCGACGGCTGGCGTTGTCATCGATCAACAGGACTTGTACTTCTCGCCACATGCTGTTCTCAATATTGGCGGGACCCCGCCATTCTCCGTTCATGTTCGAATTTTGACGCCGGTTGTTGTGCGTACCTATCAGTAAAGGCAACAACTACTGTGTTGGTCAAATTACTGGCGTGAGTTTTTTGACCATTTCGAGTCGGGTTTGGCATGGTCGTCGAGGGAAAGTGGAAATGCTGACGGAAGGCCGTGCACGGGTTTTACAGGCTGTGTTGGCGCGAACTCCTGCCTCTGACAAACCGCTATCTGACATGATGATGGCGGTAACTTTCTGATTATTGAGACAAGGATTGGTTTAAGGCAGCCGACAATCGCATTCAGTAGCGCTGGACAGCGCCCGAAGGTCATCTATTTTTATAGTCAGAACCCTTCATCCGCCGCGTTCGTTATAAATGGACTTTATAGAGCCATGAGCTACAAAGGCATCATTTTGGCGGGCGGCACCGGCACCCGGTTGCATCCCCTCACCTGCAGCGTCAGCAAACAGCTGATGCCGGTCTACGACAAACCGATGATCTACTACCCGGTGTCCACGCTGATGCTGGCCAACATTCGGGATGTCCTAATCATCACCACGCCGCGGGACCACGCTGCTTTCTACAATCTGTTGGGAGACGGGTCCCAGTGGGGCATGTCGTTTCAGTACGCACAACAGCCTTCACCGGACGGTCTGGCCCAGGCATTTCTGATCGGTGAATCCTTTTTAGCAGGACACAACGTTTGTCTGGTACTGGGTGACAATATTTTTTACGGGTCGGGCCTGTCCATGCAGTTGCAGAATGCCACTCGCCGCACCCAGGGTGCCACGGTTTTCGGCTACTACGTGCGGGACCCGCAACGCTATGGCGTGGTGGAATTCGATCGTCAGGGCAACGTCATCAGCATTGAAGAAAAGCCATCCCAGCCCAAATCGTCTTATGCCGTGACGGGTATCTATTATTTCGACCAGGATGTCGTGGATATCACCCGCACCATTCAGCCGTCAGCCCGCGGTGAACTCGAAATTACCGACTTGATTAACCGGTATTTAAAACGAGGCGACTTGAACGTTGAACTACTGGGGCGTGGCACAGCCTGGTTGGACACCGGAACGCATGATGCGCTGTTGGATGCCGCCAATTTCATCAAACTGATCGAAGACCGGCAGTCGCTGAAAATATGTTGCCCGGAAGAAATCAGTTACCTGATGGGCTTTATCGATGATGAGCAGTTGGAGCGATTGATTTCACCCCTGCAGAAAAGCGGTTACGGT
>DATLII010000153.1:0-4319 GCA_035539495.1 Dongiaceae bacterium | reverse complement strand
CTGCCCTCGTAGGCGCCCTGGCGGCCTGGTTGGGTGCGCGGCATGCCACTGTGCAAAATCGGCGCGGTATGCGCCTGATGACTGCCGGTTTTTTCCTGTACGCCATCGGCCAGTTGGTGTGGGATCTGCAAATCTGGATTGATTACAAAGGATTTCCCTTACCGTCTGATCTTTTTTACGCATGGCTAGGCCCTGGCCTGTGCATCGGTTTGTTGGATCAGGCATTGCGGCATGCGCGCCCCGGCCAGCGCATCACCCTGCTGCTCGACTGCGCGCTCATGGCCGTTGCCTCGCTCACCCTGGTGCTGGCGCTGTACCTGCCCCTGAGTGGCGACATCACGCCGCTGGCGCTGCTCACCCTGATTGCCTATCCCGCCACGCTGTTCACAGCGTTGGGCATTGGCTTGGTCATGATCCCTTCGCTGCACCTGAAATTGTCCCTCGGCTACCTGTCATTCCTCGCAGGGCTGCTGGTCATTAGTTTGTGTTGGATCTTCTGGAATCTGCTGGCACTGCGCGGCGGTGTCGAGACCAACAGCCTGCTTAACAGCATGTTCTCGGTGTCTATCGCCGGTTGCGGCATCGCCATGCTGTTCTGGCGCCTGGAACGATCCACCCAGCCGGATTGGGTGCGCTTTTGCGAAGGCCTGCTGCGGCTGATGCCGCTGCTGGCTGTGATTGCCGCCTGTTCTGGCGTTGCCATCTCGATCTATGGCGATTCGCTCCATGGAGCAGTGTCGCGCGAGGTCAGTTACATCATCCTGTCCGGTGCAACCGCCGCCATCGTGCTGGCGTTTCTGCGCCAAAGAAAGCTGCTGCAGGATTTTCAGGCACTGCAAACCGTCACTCACAGGGCAGAACGCAGCGAGCAGCTCAACAACATTATTCTGGAAACCCTGCCCGACATGGTCTGGATGAAAGATGCCGACGGCGTGTACCTGATGAGTAACCCCGGCGTGGAAAAACTCTACAACATCCAGAAAAAGGATCTGCTGGGCAAAACCGATTTCGATTTCAATCCGCCGGAGCTGGCGCACTTTTTCCGGCAAAAGGATCTGGAGGCGATTCTGAGCGGAGGGCCACGCAAAAACGAGGAGTGGCTGACATCCGCCAGCGATGGTCACTATTTTCTGGTGGAAACCATCAAGACACCGATCTTCCAGGCGGATGGCACGGTACTGGGCGTGATGGGGATTGCGCGCGACATTACTGCTCGCCACGAAATGGAAACGGCGTTGAAGGAAAGCGAGGCCCGCCTGCGCCTGATCGGCGACAACCTGCCGGACGGCTATGTGTACCAGTACGTGCGCGACCGCGACAACAAACCTTATTTTCTGTATCTGAGTGCGGGGGTGGAGCGTGTCAACGGTGTAAGCGCACAGGACGCCATGCAGAACCCGCAACTGCTGCTGAATCAGATCGACCGGCACCAGATCAAGGATTTTCTGTTAGCCGAAAAGGAGAGCGCAGAAAACCTGGCGGATTTCGCGATGGAAGTGCGCATGACCAATCCCGATGGCAAGGTGCACTGGATACACCTGCGTTCGCATCCGTACCGCCGCGCCAATGGCAGCATCGTATGGGATGGCATTGCTATCGATTTCACCCAGCAACGTCAGGACGAGGAACGCCTGCGACTGGCCGCCCGGGTTTTTTCCGACGCCCATGAAGGCATCATCATCGCCACGGCTGACCTGCGCATCATCGACGTGAATCCTTATTTTACTTCCATCACAGGGTACAGCCGCGAGGAAGCCATCGGCAATCCCGCCAGTTTTCTGTATTCGCCGGACTATCCACCTGAGTTTTACGAAGGCGTTATCACCAGCGCGAACGAACAGGGATTTTGGCAGGGCGATCTGTGGCAATACCGCAAGAATGGCGAACATTACGCGGTGAGCGTCGCACTGTCGGTGTTGCGCGACGAACAGGGCGCGGTGGTGAATTACATCTGCCTGATTTCCGATATCACCCACGTCAAATACCAGCAGGAAACGTTGGAGCTGATGGCGCATTACGACGCGCTGACCCGCCTGCCCAACCGCGTGCTATTCGCTGACCGCTTCAAGCAAGCCATCGCCCACAGCCGACGCGACAACAGCCTGCTGGCCGTTTGTTATCTGGACCTGGATGGTTTCAAACAAGTCAACGATCAGCACGGCCATGAAACCGGAGACCAGTTGCTGATTGAAGCGGCGCGACGCATACAATCCTGCCTGCGCGAGGAAGACACCATATCGCGCCTGGGCGGCGACGAATTCGCTCTGCTGCTGGGCAACGTGAAATCGGTGGAGCAGCTTAAAAGTGTGATGACACGGATTCACCAATTGGTGAGCCAGCCCTACAAGATCGGTGACAAACAGTTGCATGTTGCGGTGAGCAGTGGTGCGACGCTGTATCCGCTCGATGATGCCAATCCCGACACGCTGATTCGCCACGCCGACCAAGCGATGTACCGTGCCAAGCAGGAAGGCCGCAATCGGTTCTATCTGTTCGATCCTTCGCGCGATCTGGAAACCCGCCTGCATCGCGATGTGCAGGATGCAGTCGAACGCGGATTGCAGGCGCACGAATTCTGCCTGTATTACCAGCCCAAGGTGAATATGAGAACCGGCGCGGTGGCGGGCCTGGAAGCCTTGCTGCGCTGGCATCATCCGCAGCGTGGCCTGCTACTGCCGATGGATTTTCTGCCGCTGGTGGCCGACACCGCGCAGGAACAGGCACTGGGTGAGTGGGCCATGCACGAAGCGTTGCAGCAAATGGAAACCTGGCGCTCCGCCGGACTGGACATCAAGGTGAGCATCAACATTTCTTCGCGTCATTTATTGCAACGGAATTTTTCTTCGCAGCTGAATCAGATACTGCGCCAGCATGATCCCGCGCTGGCGCAACAATTGGAATTGGAAGTATCGGAAGCCGGCGTGCCCGAGGACGTGCAGTCGGCGGGGAAACTGATCGACGAGTGCAGCCACAACATGGGTGTTGCGTTTACGCTGGATGACTTCGGCACCGGCACTTCGTCGCTGTCGCACCTGCGGCACCTGCCGGTGCATACGATCAAGATCGATCACGGTTTTGTGCGCAACATGATTGCGAATGCCGATGATCGCGCGGTGGTGGAAGGATTGATGGGACTGGCCAATGCCTTTCGCCGCGAAGCCGTTGCGAAAGGGGTAGAAACGCCGGCGCATTGTGTGGCACTGCTGAAGCTGGGCTGCGAACTGGGGCAGGGTTATGGCATTGCGCGCCCGATGCCCGCCGATCAGATCCCGGCCTGGGTGCAATCCAGCAACGGTGGCGCCCGTTGGTTGGCGATGGCGGCCGGCCTGCACTGAACCGGCCGCTTCGCCATCGCTGTTACTGCCGCGGCACGATCATCGCGCGCTCGAACAGCGGACGCCAGGCTTCATTCAACGGTATCGATCCTTTTTCATCGCGCGCCACCTGCACCACTTCGGCATAGGCGGCAATCTTGCCGTTCTGGCAAGCAATCTGCCCAAAGCGAAACGAACTGCGGCCAATTTCCAGCAAGCCCACGGATACATCGATCGGATCTGGATGAAACAGATCGCCCGCGAATTCGATACTCAGCGAGCCCACCACCAGATTGACCGGTCCGAATTTCGTCAGTTCGAGATGATGGATGAAGCGATTGCGGCCTTCCTGCAGGATGGCCGCTGTCGACACATTATTAACGTGTCCGACTTTATCGAGATCGGAAAACCGGGTTTGCAGTTGATAGGTGAAAGGGAAAATGCCGTGGAGGCGCTCGCGGTTGATTCGCATGGGGTGACTGCCGTCAGTGAGAGAAACGATCATCGAGGTTACTATCGCCTGCTCGATGCATTCAACCCTGATGCTTCCCGCGGGTCGAAATACCGGGATGGCATTCGACTGGGATCAAGAAGAATCTCTGAGTGGAACTAGTATGCCCCGCACGATCGCCGTTAGTGAGATAGACGGCTAGGCTCCACGTTCTTTTGAATGGGGTGGGGCATCTGAATAGAAAATGAAAATCTATCGGGGCACGCCAGTATTCTTTTGCGGCTCTGACGCCAGCGTCGAAAGTAGCCAGGTGTTATATCTTTGCTCGCTCTCACGATGACGGGCAAGCAGGTCATGTAGCTCCTTCGAACACCTCCGCAGCGCTTTCTCATACTTGATATTGGTTATATCTTCGTTGAGCTTCGTCGCTTTCATGATGGTGATGTCATTTCCAAGCATATCGGCCAGCAGTACTTTGCCTTGCGCCAAAATCCTTCTGACATCGGAGCCTTTAGACGGGGTGCCACCGAGCCGCTGGACCGTGGTCGTATAAA